>SDWN01000189.1 GCA_004195305.1 Neptunomonas sp.
CCGCTCACAGTAGGGGGAGGAATCCGCACCTGCGCAGATATCCGGACGATGCTTAACGCCGGTGCCGACAAGGTCGGGATCAATTCGGCGGCGGTATTCAACCCCGATTTCGTCCGCGAAGCCGCCGAACGTTTTGGCTCGCAATGTATCGTGGTGGCGATCGACGCCAAGAAGGTCAGCCTGGCGGGTGAGATCGAGCGCTGGGAGATCTTTACCCACGGTGGCCGCAAACCCACCGGGCTGGATGCGATCGAATGGGCCAAGAAGATGGTTGCGTACGGCGCGGGCGAGATTCTGCTTACCAGCATGGATCAGGATGGAGTCAAAAAGGCTACGACCTGGGTGTCACCCGGGCCATCTCCGAAGCGGTATCGGTACCGGTCATCGCCTCGGGCGGGGTAGGCAACCTGGATCACCTGGTTGCAGGCATCACCGAAGGCAAAGCCGATGCGGTACTAGCAGCCAGCATCTTCCACTTTGGCGAATACAGCATCCCCGAGGCCAAGCGCTATATGCGTAGCAAGGGGATCGAAGTCAGGCTCTAAGGGATCCCTACACCCCTGCCTACACTACAACCCTCGGCCCAGGCCGCCTCAACACAAACGGTGAGTTTATGAATATAGTCATCAGCGGTAGCGGCCTGTTCACCCCGGCACACAGCATCAGCAATGATGAGCTAGTGATCGCCTTCAATCAGTACGTGGATCTCTACAATGCCGAACACCGCGATGCGATCGCGGCGGGCGCAGTAACCGCACTGGAGTACTCCAGCAGCGAATTTATCACCAAAGCATCCGGTATCAAAAGCCGCTACGTAATTGAAAAAGAGGGTATCCTGGACCCCACCTTTATGCGCCCCAGGCTCAGCGAGCGCCCCGACGAGGCGCCATCAATCCTGTGTGAAATCGGTGTTGCCGCTGCGGTAGAGGCGCTGAAAGATGCCGGCCGCAAGGCCGCCGATGTCGACCTGGTTATTGTTGCCTGCTCCAACCTGCAACGTGCCTATCCGGCCATTGCGATTGAGATACAGCAACAACTGGGGTGCGCAGGATACGGTTACGATATGAACGTCGCCTGCTCCTCCGCCACCTTTGGCATAGGTGCTGCCGCGGATGCGATTCGCGCCGGCAATGCCCGCTGTGCCCTGGTGATCAACCCGGAGATCACCTCCGGCCACCTGGATTTTCGCGACCGCGACTGCCATTTCATCTTTGGCGACGTCGCCACCGCCGTGGTTATCGAGACAGAAGAGGCGTGTCGCTCCGAGAATGCGTTCCGCATCCTGAGCACCCTGTTTCGCACCCAGTTTTCCAACAACATCCGCAATAACTTTGGGTTCCTCAACAACTCCAGCCCCGAGACGCGCGACAGCAGTGACAAACTGTTTAAACAGAACGGTCGCAAGGTCTTCAAAGAACTGCTACCGCTGGTCACGGCGACTATCAGCGAACACCTGCAAAAACAATCGCTACAGGCAGCCGACTTCAAACGTTTCTGGCTGCATCAGGCCAACTTAACCATGATCCTGTTTGCGGCCAAGAAACTGCTGGGGCGCGAGCCCAGTGCAGAGGAGGTACCGATCATTCTCGATCGCTACGCCAACACCAGCTCCGCGGGCTCGATCATCGCGTTCCACCTCCACAGCCGCGACCTCAAACCTGGCGACAGAGGCCTGCTGAGCTCGTTCGGGGCCGGGTATTCGGTGGGTAGCATGCTGCTGCAGAAGCGCTAACCAACCCCGGCAACGCCCATCAACAAGACATCTGAGTTAACGTTGTCGATTAGAGGTGCGGTTATACCGCCACGCCTCGCGGAATAGCGCCCTGCCTAGATCGACCGGCAACAGCAAATTACGGCCCTGCTGATCCACCCCAGAAACGGCAGCCAGGGCGGTGTAATCCGGATTCGATAATTGATACTTGCGCTTCAACTCAACCGACAGATTATTGCGACCGATCATGCGGTAGCACTCAGAGCGGCGACAGACCATATCGGCGCTACGCAAAGGCTCGCCACCCACCACTACATTTTTCCAACGCTCACCCCGGACCAGGGTATAAGCATCAGATTCAGCAACGGTCGAAAAACCAGCGCCCTGGCAACCCACAATCAGCGCGGTCACACTTGCTAACAATAGCACCCTCATAGCCAAGCTCCCTTCGGCGCATTTGAGCCCCGAAATAATTTGCATGGATAACTAGTATGAGGCCAAGTGGGGTGCCAAGTTCCTGAAACAGACTAGGATCAGATACCGTAAGCCAGACGGTAGGCCCGGATCGATTCGACCTCAGCCGAGCGATCGCCCTGCTGCTCTAAATACTCGACCAGATCTCCGAGCGAGATAATACTGATCACCGGCATGCCAAAATCCCGCTCGACCTCCTGGATCGCCGACAACTCGCCCTTGCCCTTCTCCTGCCGATCCAGTGCAATCAGGGTCGCGGCGGGCGTTGCGCCAGCCGTTTCGATCAACGCCATCACCTCGCGAATCGCTGTACCGGCGGTGATCACATCATCAATAATCAGCACCCGACCCTCGAGTGGCGCCCCGACCAGATTGCCGCCTTCACCATGAGTCTTTGCCTCTTTACGGTTGAACACATAGGGCACATCACGGTCATAATCATTAGCCAGCGCCACACAGGTCGTCGCAGCCAGCGGAATCCCTTTGTAAGCAGGCCCAAGCATCACATCGTAAGAGATCGCAGCATCCTCAATTGCCGCCGCGTAGTAACGCCCCAGCTTCGCCAGCGCCTGACCGCTATCAAAAAGTCCGGCGTTAAAAAAGTAGGGACTGATCCGGCCCGACTTGAGCGTAAATTCACCAAAACGTAACACCCCTCGCTCGATGGCAAACTCAATAAATTCACGCTGATACTCTTGCATCTCGTCTCTCTCTATTAACTGCGGAGTCATGGTTTAAGAGCTGCTATCATACAACGATGCCACGCTAGTCTCTAGGAACCACGCGCCAACGATCCCGGACAAACAGGCGCGGCTATAAACTGTTTCAATCTGTAACAAACAAAGTATTCAGTTTCGGCTGCATTAGACATACAATCCGCGTTCAATCATCTAACAAGAAACAACAAGGTAACCCATGCGCGTCATCACCCTCAATGTCCAAGGTATCAAACAGGCAGCAGAGAAAGGTCTGTTCGACTGGATGGTGAAGCAGGATGCCGATGTTTACTGCTTGCAAGAAATACAAGCCAAAGAGTATCAACTTGATGATGCCATCTACCATCCAGATGGCTACCACCCCTATTTTTTCGACGCCTTTGAAGATGATTACAGCGGCGTCGCGCTCTATTGCAAAAAACCTCCCAAGGCCATCATGACCGGCCTGGGCTTTGAGCTATGCGACTTTCACGGGCGTTTTATCCAGGCGGACTACGATAAGGTCAGCATCATATCGATGGCTCTTCCCTCAGGACTCAAAGACGACGAAGCCCAGTCACAAAAGTTTCACTTTATGGAACACTTCCTCAATCATCTGCGCAAAACCCTGCGCAAAAGACGCCAGTTTATCTTCTGTGGCAACTGGAGTATCGCCCACAAGACCATCGACCTGAGCAACTGGTACGTAAACCAGAAGCACTCCGGATTTCTGCCCGAAGAGCGCCAGTGGCTGGATGTTATTTTTAACGAGCTGGGATTCATCGACGCCTTTCGCGAGATCAACCATGTCGATCACCAGTTCACCTGGTGGCCGCCCTACAATCGCGCCTGGAGCCTGAACGAGGGGGCCCGGTTAGATTATCAGGTCACCACCAGCGAGCTACGCAAAACTATCCAGGCGGCAGTGATCCTAAAGGATGAGCGCTTTAGCGAACACGCGCCGCTAGAGATCGAGTACAACATCGAGCTCTGATCCAGAGCTCGATGCTGTCACGGGAGAGACGCTAAAACAGCTCTTCCGAGGTCACTCTCTGAGTGGTTTCGGTCTGTTTGACCGCCGCACTTCGAGGCACATCCTGCTCGCGAAACATCTCGAATATTGCATCTTTCTGACCCGGGTAAGCTAACAACCCGGTAACAGGATCTATGCGTACACTGACGATCCCCTCCGGCGGGATCAATGCCTGCTCCGGCACCCCATCAAGCGCCACAGACATGAAATCGATCCAGATCGGCAGCGCCGCACGGCTGCCAAACTCGCTTCGCCCCAGAGTTTTGGGCTGATCGAAGCCCACCCAGACAGACGCGACCAATTCCCGGTTGAAGCCGGAGAACCACGCATCTTTCAGATCGTTGGTAGTTCCCGTTTTTCCTGCCAGATCGTTACGCCCCAGAGCACCGGCCTTACGCCCGGTTCCACGCGTAATCACATCTTGCAAAATATTGTTAATCAGATATGCCGTCTGCTCATCAACAATCCGCGGAGCCAATGGCAGCGAGGTAACTTCAGCACCCTCAGGCACATCCGTCAGCGCCAGCTCTGTAACGGCCAGATTCGGTGATTGTAGCTGCGGCTGATAGAGGCAACCTTCGCAGATCGTGCTAGGAGTCGCCTGAAACAGTAATTCGCCATTGCGATCTTCAACCCGCTCCAACCAGTAAGGCTCTACCTTAAAGCCGCCATTAGCCAGGGTCGCATAACCGGTAACCAGCTCCAAAGGAGTGACATCGGCGCTGCCTAACGCCAGCGACAGATCATTCGGCAGCCGGGTGCGGTCAAAGCCGAACCGAGCAATATAATCCAGCGCAGGTTTTACCCTTAACGTACGCAGTATCCGAATCGATACCAGGTTGCGGGAACGGTACAACGCCTCACGCAAACGGGTCGGGCCAAAAAACTTCTTACTGTAATTTTCCGGCCGCCAGCTACTTTCTAAATTATCATCCTCAAACACCACCGGCGCATCATTGATGATCGATGCCGGGGTAAAGCCGCTGGCCAAAGCCGCCGTATAAACAAAGGGTTTAAAGTTAGAGCCAGGCTGGCGTGTACCCTGGAAAACCCGGTTGAACTTACTCTGCTGAAAACTAAAACCTCCCACCAAGGCCCGTACCGCGCCGTTCTTAGGAGACAACGCCACCAGCGCACTCTGCACCTGGGGCAGCTGCCGCAACTGCCAGCCAGAGTCGGTTTCAAGCAACCGCACCAGATCACCGACAGCCAGCACTTCCTCGGCAAGAAGGGGCTTAGGGCCACGACTGTTGACCGAAATAAAGCGACGAGCCCAACTGATACCTTCCCACGCCAAATCGACTATTTCACCATCACGCCTTAATACCCGCGCGCTTTGCTCAGCAACCTCAACAACAACTGCGGGCTCGAGCGAGGCATAGACAGGCACTTTACGCAGCCGCTCAAGCAGCGCACCCTGATCAAGCGCTGGAGCGAACTGCTGCTCAGGTCCGCGGTAACCATGACGCAACTCGTACGCCATCAGCCCCAGCTCTACAGCACTATTGGCAGCCTGCTGATCAACACTGCGAATGGTGGTAAAAACGCTGTAACCATCCCTATAGATCTGCTCACCATAGCGCGCCAGCAGCTCACTACGCACCATCTCCGCGACATAGGGGGCGTAGAGTTGAACATCGGCGCCATGATAGGCAGCGGTAATAGGCTCCTTAACTGCAGCCGCAAACTGAGCTGTGTCGATATACCCCAACGTGCGCATGCGCGACAGAATCCAATTGCGCCGCTCTAACGCCCGGGGGGGATTGACCAGCGGGTTATACGCGGATGGCGCTTTAGGCAGACCCGCGATCATCGCCAATTCCGCCAGAGTGAGCTGATCGATAGCGCGCCCATAATAAACGTTAGCAGCCGCCTGGATACCATACGCCCTGTTGCCCAGGTAAATTTTATTAACGTAAAGCTCTAATATCTCGTTTTTGCTGAGCTGTTGCTCCATCTGCAATGCTAGAAAAATCTCCTTAAACTTTCGTAAAAAAGTTCGTTCCAGGGTCAACAAATAGTTGCGTGCCACCTGCATGGTGATGGTGCTACCGCCCGTCTGAATCCGCCCGGTACTGACCAACTGAAATACCGCTCGAGCCAAGCCAATGTAATCAATACCACCGTGACTATAGAATCTGCCGTCTTCTGCAGATAGAATCGCTTGTACAAAGGCTTCAGGAATTTCATCAAAGCCGATGGGAGAACGTCGCATTTCACCAAACTCAGCGATCAATTTTTGATCAGCCGAATAGATACGAAGAGGGGTCTGGAGTTGAATATCGCGCAACTGATCAACATCCGGTAGCTGCGGTTTTAAGTAAAAATAACCGCCAACGATGAGCAACAATCCGAAAAAAGTGCCAATAAGACCCATTTTTATTAAAAAGCTGAGAAGAGTTTTAATTTTGATCATGTTAACCTAAAGCTTGTCCGTTAAAGGGCGATATATAATAATGCCAGTAATAGTGATAAAAGCGTATCGATGTTTTATCCTGCATCCCTCGAAGCAACTTTTCGAGATGATTTTTTATTCACTGAATTTAAGGATTAGTCGGTGATAAGCCTTTTTAAGACCGGTTCCAAATCATTACTAGGTGTCGATATTGGCTCCTCTTACGTAAAGCTACTGGGGCTCTCGAAGCACGCAGGTAACCCCCACGTTGACTGTTACTCCGTCGTCCCCCTCCCCGAAGGCGCTGTAATCGACAATAATGTGCAGGATGTGCCTGTCGTAGCAGAAGCCTTAGAGAAAGCTTTACGGCTAGCCAATACACGTATCAAACATGCCGCAACCTCGGTTCCGACCTCCGTTGTCATTGTCAAACAACTTGAATTCAGCAAGTCATTCTCCGAGGACGAGCTCGAAGATCAGATTAAAGTTGAAGCCGATCAATTCATTCCCTATCCACTGGATGAAGTCGCAATCGACTTTCAGATCCAGGGCGAATCAGAATCCAGTCCTGATCTCAATGAAATACTGCTGGTGGCCTGCCGCCAAGACAGCATCCAGTCGCGTGAAGACTCGGTTAATGGCTCCGGAATGATCTGCGACGTGATCGACGTTGACACTTATGCAATCGAGCGGATATTCCCGGTACTGTCAGAGACTCACGACCTGCTACAAAAGACGGTAGGACTGGTCGACATCGGCGCCAGCAGCATGACCCTGTATGTACTTGAACAGGGTGAGGTGATCTACAGTCGTGAGCAGGCTTTCGGCGGTAACGACCTGACACACAGCCTGACCCAGGTGTCAGACCTGTCCATCGATGAGGTTGAGCGTGCTAAAAAAACCAACACCCTTTCCGATGAGCTGGTGCAGGGATACATCGCCCCGTTCAAACAAACCACCGCGCAGCAGATCTCACGTTCAATTCAGTTCTATTACTCTTCGGGGACTCATGGGGAGATCGATACTCTGCTATTAATGGGTGGAATTGCGGCGCTGCCCGGAATCGATGCTGCGGTATCCCGTGAGCTAGGGATCAAAACCGAAGTAGCCGACCCTTTCAGTGCAATGACCATCGACTCCCGAATCAACCGCCATAAGTTTGATCCAGAAGCCCCCTCATTGGTTCTGGCCTGCGGCTTGGCATTACGGAGTTTTGCGGAGTAATTATGGCCTCCACCCTTATCAACCTAAGACCCTGGCGTGAAGACCGCCGCCGCGACCGCCAGCAACGCTTTGTTGCCTCTGCTTTTGCTTCCGCCTTGCTGGGCAGCCTTTTAGTATGGGGCACCGGCACCTACATCGACAGCAACACGCTTAAACAAAAGCAGCGTAACGACTACCTGCGCCAGGAGATGTCGAGCCTGGACTCAAAAATTGCCGAAATCAAAGAACTTCGCGCCAAGCGAGAACGACTTCTGGAACGGCTGCGGGCGATTCAGGAACTGCAGGGGAACCGCCCCGTTATTGTGCGCGTATTTGACGAACTGGTCCGCGTTCTTCCAGATGAACTTTATTACTCCTCCCTGACCCGTCAAGGAGAATCGCTGCACATCAATGGTCGAGCACAGAGTAACGGTAACGTTTCAATGCTGATGCGCAGCATTGATCGCTCCCCATGGTTTAAAGAACCCAATCTGAGCTCTGTCGGCAAAGGCGGAGATCTGTACAAGAACTTTGATATGCGCGTTGAACTCAGCAAACCCAAACTCGAAGACGGAGGCTCCTGATGGCACTTCAGGATAGTTTTAACAACGCCTTCCGCGGCTTTGACATAAACAATCTGGATTTTAATACGGCCGGTAACTGGCCGATCGGAATCAAAGCTGTTTTTTATCTGATTGTCATCGTCGCCCTGTCAGTCGCTGGTTACCAGTTCTATATCAAAGACCTGCAAACACGCTTAGAATTAGAAGTAAGCAAAGAACCCGAGCTGAAGCAGCAGTATCAAGCCAAGGCATTCCAGGTCTCCAACTTGGAAGCGCTGAAGCGGCAGATGGCAGATGTTGAAGAGACTTTTTCCGAACTGCTGAAGCAGCTGCCCACTGATACCGAAGTGCCCGGTCTGCTAGAAGATATCACCGAAATTGGCCAAAACAGCGGCCTGAATTTTGACGTGATATCACTGGCGCCAGAAAAGAAAGTTGCTTTTTACATCGAGCTACCCATAAACATTCAGGTCAAAGGCAGTTACCACCAGCTAGGGGAGTTTGTCAGCGGCATGGCAGCATTACCACGAATTGTAACTGTTCATGACTTTTCTATTAAACCCATCACAGAAAGCGGCGATCTCAGCATGTCTATATCCGCCAGGACCTATCGTTATGACGATGAAAACTGATCGTCTAGGCAAGCAATTCGCGGTCGTTGGCCTCTGCGCTGTGGCGCTGCTACAGGGTTGCAGTCAGATCAATGACACCTCTGATCTGAGACAATTTGTCCGCGAGACGCAGGCGCGTCCGAGCGGCCGGATTGACCCTCTACCCGAGTTTAAAGCCTATGAAAGCTTCCTTTATCGCGCCACCAGCTTACGCGGCCCCTTTGAACAGCTTGTTCGGATTGAACTGAGCGATGAAGGTGAAGCACTGGGCCCCAAGAACGATTTCAAGCCTGATTTTGAGCGCCCCAAAGAACCTCTCGAAGCCTTCAAACTAGAAAATCTGCGCATGGTTGGCACCATTCACATGATTGACCAAGGCGATTTGACCGCCCTGATTCGCGACGGCAACGACGAGATTCACCGCATAAAGAAGGGCAGCCATGTCGGCAGAAATTACGGCGAAGTGATTACGGTGAACGAGACCCAGCTTGATGTGGTGGAGATCGTTCAAGATGGCAGGGATGGCTGGATGAAGCGACCTCGTAACATTGTATTAGTTGAACAGTAGAAATAGGCGTAAAAGGATATGGCGAAGATTTTCTCTTCAGCGACATGGCTAACAGCTCCACTACAACTGGCTCATGCTAGCCGCATGTGGCTGGTTACTTTAGCCTGTTTACTACTGACTCAGACCGCCCTGGCTGAGGTAAAAATCATCAGCACAACGTTTGTCGCCCTCCCCGGCAACAAGCTTGAGGTACGCATCGACTTTAGTGATGCACCACCACCACCACGCACTTATATGATTGAGAAACCCGCCCGGGTGGTACTGGACCTACTGGGCACCACTAATGGCTTAGACACCAAAAACGTCGACATTAAAAGCGGCGTGGTCGACAACATTCACTTGGCCCAGGTTAAAGACCGGGTCAGGGTGATCGCCAACCTTTACGAGCCGACAGAATATAGCACCTATATTGAGGGAAACAGCCTTTACGTGGTATTCGGATCTGGTGCTAGCGACACAACTGCCAGCAAAGCCACCTCAGAGAACACTGCTGACACTTCCACAGCCGTGACTACTACTGACACATCCACGGCCGAGAGCACTGCAGCTGCATCCACGCCTGAGAATGCCGTCCAGGCAAGCAAAACCTTCAAGCCCAAACGCACCCAGGTCACCTCTATTGATTTCCGCCGCGTTGAGGGCGATATCGGCCGGGTCTTTATAAATATGAGCGATAACAAAGCCGGTGTAGATATCATCGAGGAGGGCAGCAACATTATCGTCAACCTGATCGGTGCACAGTTACCCGCCAGCCTTGAGGAGCGTATCGATGT
>SDWN01000195.1 GCA_004195305.1 Neptunomonas sp.
GTGGTCGGCCGCACGAAGTCCAGAAGGATGTTGATCGCCGTCGATTTCCCCGCCCCGTTAGAGCCGATCACGGTGACAAATTCTCCTTCGCCGATAAAGATCGACAAGCCACGCAGGGCGGGATTCTCGACCGGCGTGCCCTTGCCGAAGGTGACATGAATATCTTTAATATCGATCATCGTGACCTCCACTTGGCCAGGGCGTCACGCTTGAGCTGGGGCAGGACGATCGCCAGTGTCACCAGAGCGGCGGTGACCAGATTCAGATCCTGTGCCTTAAGCCCGATAAAATCGGCATTCAGCGCAAAGGCGATCACTAACCGGTAGAAGATCGAGCCGAGCAGACAGGCGATCACCGCCAGCAAGATGGTGCGTGTCGACAGCAGCGCTTCACCCCCTATCACCGAGGCCAAACCAACCACGATCACTCCCACCCCCATGGTCACATCGGCACTGCCCTGCGACTGCGCAAACAGACTGCCGGAAAGCGCCACCAGGGCGTTGGAAAGCGCCATCCCGAGCAGGATCATGCCCCCCGTCGCCACGCCTTGGGCGCGCGCCATCCGCGGGTTGGCACCGGTGGCGCGCATCGCCAGCCCCAACTCCGATTTCAGAAACAGCACCAGCAGCCCCCCCACCAGCAACACCACCATCGAAAACGCCAGTGGCGCGACCCAATAATAGGGCAGTCCGTACGCTTCCAGCGGGGTCAGCACCGTGGTATCACCGAGCAAGGCCACGTTGGGCCGCCCCATGATGCGCAGGTTGATCGAGTACAGGGCGATCATGGTCAGGATCGACGCCAGCAGATGCAGGATCTTCAACCGCACGTTCATCCAGGCGGTCACAAAACCCGCTGCAGCACCCGCGACCATCGCCAGCAACGTCGCCAACCAGGGGTTAAATCCGGTTACGATCAGGCTCGCCGACACGGCGGCACCGAGCGGGAAACTGCCATCAACGGTCAGGTCGGGAAAATCCAGAATCCTGAATGAGATGTAAATCCCAAAAGCAACAAGACCGAACAGAAGTCCGGTTTCGATAGCGCCCAAAAAGGCGATTTGACTCACGTTGTGCTCCCGTTATTGAACGATCTGCTTAGCTTGATCCAGCATCGCCTGAGGCAGGGTCACGCCCATCCGCTGCGCAGCGCCGGGATTGAGGAACAACTCCAGCTGCTGTACCCGCTCGACCGCCAGATCACCGGGCTTTTCACCGTTAAGCACCCGTGCCACCATCTTGCCGGTCTGCACGCCGACGTCATAGTAGTTAAATCCCACGGCCGCGATGGTACCGCGCGTTACCGAATCGGTATCGCCGCTGATGATCGGAATATCGTTCTGCTCGGCGACCTTGATCACCGCTTCCAGCGCCGAGACCACGGTATTATCCAGCGGAATGTAGATCGCATCAACGTTGCCCACCAGGCTGCGCACCGCTGCCAGCACATCGCCCGACTTGGTGGCCACGCCTTCGACCAGGGTCATGCCCTGTTTAGCGGCTTGCTCCTTGACCATCTCCACTAACGTGACCGAATTCGCTTCACCGGGGTTATACATCACCCCCAGCCGCTTGGCCCCAGGAACCACTTGCAGCACCAGCGCCATATGCTTATCGATCGGTGACAGGTCGGTAATACCGGTGATCAGCTTACCCGGCTTGTCCATATTGGACACCAGCTTGGCGCCCAGCGGATCGGTCACGGCGGTAAACACCAGCGGAATATGACGCGCCGAAGCCGCCACGGTTTGTGCCGAAGGCGTTGAGATCGCCACAATCACATCGGGCGAGTCACCAGCAAATTTCTTGGCCACCTGAGCCGCGATAGCGGGGTTTCCCTGCGCGCTCTCATAGCTCCATTTGAGGTTATCGCCGACCCGGTAGCCCGCTGCGGCGAGCCCGTCCCGGACCCCCTGGCGGCAGGCATCCAGCGCCGGATGCTCGACGATCTGGGTGATAGCGACATGCTTCGGGGCAGCCTGCGCCGATTGTCCCAACAGCCCTAACCCCAACAGCGCGAAAGCTACGGCAAGAAACGCATTCTTTTTCATTGTTATTGCATCCTTCAGTACGGCGACTTTGAGGGGCGAAAACTACCACGAAGCGCCCCTGCTGTCAGCTGAAGCTACGTTGACAGGGTAGCTGGCAAGCCTGTTCCATGATCCTGCGCAGCCACAGCAACGACTGCAGCCAACAATCTACTAGGGCAGTTAATTCTGAAGCGGATCACATAATCGCCAATGTTATCTAAACTTATACACAGGCCTGAGGTTCACCCAAGACGGCCATCGCCTCACCGATCGTTAAAGGAGTTAGCCTAGGTGAATCAACAACAGTCTGAGGTGTCCGCCTCTCTCGCCGCAGTCGGCATTATCACCGAGGTTCACGGTCCGGTGGTGGTGATCCGTTGCGACGCGCTGCCACCGCTGGGGCGCGCACTGCAATGCAACCTCAGCAGCGACACCTGCCTGCTCGAGCTGCATCAACATCTGGATCATCACCACGCCCGCGCCATCGCCCTGCTCGATACCGCAGGTCTGGCCCGAGGGATGCCGGTGTATGACCGGGGCAACGCGCTACAGGTCCCGGTCAGCCCGGCGTGTCTGGGGCGGGTGCTGAATGTATTCGGCCAGCCGCTGGACGCGGGGGCCACGCTCAAAACGGATCAATGGCGACCTATCCACGGTAGTCACAGCCCGCTCACCAGTGCCGTTGAGGCCAACCAGATGCTGGAGTCGGGGATAAAAGTGGTCGATCTGCTGTGCCCCTTCGTGCGCGGCGGCAAGACCGGCTTATTTGGTGGTGCGGGGGTGGGTAAAACGGTTCTGGTGATGGAGTTCATGCACGCCATCGCGCAAATCCATCAGGGGGTGTCGGTGTTTGCTGGCATCGGTGAGCGGATCCGCGAAGCCCATGAGCTGTGGCAGGATATGCAGCGCTCGGAGATGATCGAACGCACCCTGATGGTATTCGGGCAGATGGACGAATCCCCCGGCGTACGCTTTCGAATCGGTTTAGCGGCGCTCACCTATGCCGAATATCTGCGCGACACGATGCACACCGAAGTGCTGTTTGTGATCGACAACGTGTTCCGCTTTGTCCAGGCTGGCAGTGAGATCTCCACCCTGCTGGGAAGGATGCCCGCCACGGTCGGTTACCAGCCCACGCTCAGCAGTGAAGTGGCGGAACTGGAAGACCGCATCTTCTCTACCGACAGCGGTTCGATCACCTCGGTACAGGCGGTCTATGTCCCTGCCGACGATATGAGCGACCCGGCCGTGACCGCGATCCTCAGCCATCTCGACAGCTGCGTGATTCTGTCCCGGCAACAGGCGAGTCGCGGCATCTACCCGGCGGTCGATCCGCTGCTTTCAACCAGCCGCATGCTCGACCGCCAGGCTCTGGGCGAGCGTCACTACCTGATTGCCGAAGGGGTGCGCGAACATCTGGCTCGCTATAAGGAGTTGGAAGACATCATCACCATGCTCGGCATTGAAGAGCTCTCCGAGCAGGACCGACGCATCGTCATGCGCGCCCGCCGCATCCAGAAATACCTCACCCAACCCTTATGGGTCACCGCCGCCCAGAGCGGAATTGCCGGCCAATCGGTGCCGCTGAGTCAAACCCTGAACGACTGCGACGATTTCTTAGCCGGTCACTACGACGATGTCGACGAAGCCCAGTGCTACATGCGCGGAGCAATGGGGAGCGGGAAGATGGAGCCCCGGCCATGAAGCAGTTTCGACTCCGACTCCTGGACTCGCAGGGAGTGCGTGATATCGATCAGGTTGAAGCCTTTGTCGGCAGCGATCAGAGCGGCAGTTTTTCGATCTGGGCCCACCACCAGCGCTTTATTACGCTGCTGGCGTTTGGCCTAGCGCGGTATCGCTGCAGCCAGCAACACTGGACCTACATCGCCATGCCCAGCGCGGTGCTGCATGTTGAAGACAATCTGCTGCAGCTGACCAGCCACCGTTTCATTATCGATAGCGATTACCACAGCATCAGCCAGCGCCTGACCGAACAGTTGCTGGCCGAGGAGCTGGCGCTGCAAACCACCAAGCGGAGTCTGCGCCATATGGAGGAGCAGATCATCAGGCAACTGTGGCAGCAAGCTCGAGATAGCTATTAACGGGGCAGGTTAAGAGGCAAGAAAGGAGACGCGATGAATCACAATGAACACTTAAAAAAGCAGGTCGAACGCCAGGCAGAACGGATGCACAAAGCGGAATCTGAGCGCACCAGCCTGCTGGCCCAGACCGTCTTTATCGGCACCCTGGGCTTGCTGTTGGTGCTGCCGATGGTGGCCGGGGCGTTTCTGGGTGCCTGGATCGATGCCCAGAGCACGGACTACTCCGCCAGCTGGACCCTCGACCTGATTGTTCTCGGTGCCCTCTTCGGCGGTATCAGCGTCTACCTGTTTATCAAGAGGCACTGAGATGAACCTCGACGCAACTGTGCTGTTTCAAGGTTGTCCTCGGGGCATTCCCTTGCAGTATCGGCTGCAACCCATTTATCAAGAGGCACTGAGATGAACCTCGACGCGACTGTGCTGTTTCAAGGTTGTCCTCGGTGCACTCCCTTGCAGTATCGGCTGCAACCCATTTATCAAGAGGCACTGAGATGAACCTCGACGCAACTGTGCTTTTCCAGCTCGGCCCGCTGCAGATTACCGATACCGTGGTCACGACCTGGGGGCTGATGCTGGCGCTGGTGCTGCTGGCCCGGCTGTTAACCCGCCGCCTCAGCGCCAAACCCGGTCGACTCCAGGCAATGACCGAAGGGATCGTTGCGGTGATCGAAGACGCGGTGTCTCAGGTACTGCCCGATCACAGCAAACAGGTACTCCCACTGATCGCAACCCTGTGGATCTTTCTGGTCTGCGCCAACCTGCTCGGACTCATCCCCGGGCTGCACTCCCCCACCCGCGACCTGTCGGCTACCACCGCACTGGCGCTGCTGGTATTTTTCTCGGTGCACTGGTTCGGCATCCGCAACCTGGGTGTAAAGGCCTACCTGCGTCACTACCTGTCACCCAGCCCGATCCTGTTGCCGTTTCATATTATCGGCGAAATCACCCGCACCCTGGCGCTGTCCATACGCCTGTTCGGCAACATGATGAGCTTGGAGATGGCGGCACTGCTGATCCTGCTGGTTGCCGGATTCCTGGCCCCGATCCCGCTGTTGATGCTGCATATTATCGAAGCCCTGGTGCAGGCCTACATCTTTGGCATGCTGACCCTGATCTACATTGCGGGAAGCCTGCAGTCACAAATTCAGTCCCGATCCACAACCCACAGCCCTGCCGATGCGAACAACAATCTGAATAATAAGGAGAGTCCCGATGAATGAACTGAGCGGGTTCACCATCCTCTCCACCATCGCGTCATCCTGGCTATCAGCAGTCACAAATTCAGTCCCGAACCACAACCCACAACCCACAACCCTGCCGATACGATCGACAAGCAGAACAATAAGGAGAACACCCATGATTGAACTGAGCTGGTTCGCCATCCTCTCCACCATCACCGTAGTCCTGGCCATCGCCATCGGGGTTGCTGGCCCTGCGATCGCCATGGGCCGCGCTATCTCCAGTGCTCTGGATGCGATGGCACGCCAACCCGAAGCGGAAAAATCGATCATGCGTACCCTGTTTATCGGCTTGGCGATGATCGAATCGCTGGCGATCTACGTGCTGGTGATCGGGCTGATCGTGCTGTTCCGCAACCCGCTTCTCGAACATTTGCTGGGCTAGTCGACACCACAGACAAGGAGTAAACCGATGACACTGAACTGGTCGACGCTGGTCCTGGAGATGATCAACTTTGTGGTGTTGATGTGGCTGCTGCGGCATTTCCTCTACCGTCCGGTGCAGCAGCTGCTGGCACGGCGTCAGGCGGAGATCGCACAAACCCTGCTCCAGGCCGAACAGCAGCAACAACAAGCTGAAATCCTGCGCCAGGACTACCAGAGTCAAATCAGTGCCTGGCAACTGCAACAGCAGCAGGACAAAGCCGAGCTGCAGATCGAGCTGGAGAAGCGTCGTAAAGAGGCCTTAACCCAGCTGCAACAAAGCCTGCAGGCGGCTCGGGAAAAAGATCAGGTGTTAATCACCCGACAACGCCAACAGCAGCGCCAGCAGGATCAACAGCAAGCACTGGACAATGGCTGCCGTTTCGCCAGCCAGTTATTACAGCTCTGCTCGGGGCCTGAACTGGAGCAACGTCTTATCGAGCTACTGATCCGAGAGCTTGGCTCGGCACCCGAAACGCTGAGCCTGGCACTGCGACGAGAAAGCTCCCGCGAGATCCACATCGAGACCACCCAACCACTCTCCCAAAGCACCCGCGAGACACTGCAGCAGCAACTAGAAACACTGTTGCAGGGCCCCGTCAGCGCGGTCGAGATGATAACGGCGCAATTAGTTGCCGGTATCCGCCTCACCTTGGGTGGGCATGTCCTGGGGGCCAATATCGAGGATGAGTTAAACGCCTTTGCCAGCATCAGCCCACATCTGCAACAACAGGAGCATGCCGATGCTGGCTGACCGGATCGTGCAACAGACTCAATGGGTCGATCATTACCGGCCCAGGCTGCGCAGCAGCGAGCGCGGCCAGGTAATTTCTGTCGGCGATGGTATCGCCTGGATCAGCGGCCTGCCCTCAGCCGCACTGGCCGACATCCTCGAGTTTGCCGATGGCAGCCGGGGGCTGGTGTTTGACCTGGCCGAGAACCTGATCGGGGCCGTACTGCTGCACCAAGCTCCGCAGCTCGCCTCCGGCAGTCTGGTGTCCCATACCCGCCTCAACCTCAGCATTCCGGTCGGCGATGCTCTGCTGGGACGGGTCATCGATCCGCTCGGTAACCCGCTGGACGGTGGCGCAGCGCCCGATTGCGATCAGCGCCAGCCGCTCGATGGCCTCAGCCCGCCGATCACCGCCCGCGACCGGGTCAACCAACCGCTGTATACCGGTAACCGGATTATTGACACCCTGCTGCCAATCGGTCGTGGCCAGCGCCAGTTGCTGATCGGCGATGAAGGGCTGGGACGCAGCTCGATTGCGCTGGATACGGTGCTGCATCAACAGCAGCAAAATGTGCGCTGTATCTATGTGCTGATCGGCCAGAAACGCTCCTCGGTACTCACCACCCTCGACACCCTCAGACGTAGCGGTGCGCTGGCGTTCAGCACCCTGGTGGTCGCCGAAGCCCGCGCCCTGCCAGGACTGCAATATCTGGCGCCACTCGCCGGCTGCGCCATCGCCGAAGCCTGGATGGCGCGCGGCCTGGATACGTTGGTGGTGTACGACGATCTCAGCACCCATGCCCGACTCTACCGTGAACTATCGCTGCTACTGCGCCGTCCACCCGGCAGAGAGGCGTATCCGGGCGATATCTTCTCCATCCATGCGCGCCTGCTGGAGCGTTCAACCCGGCTTAACAGTGCCCATGGCGGCGGCAGCATGACCGCGCTACCGATCGTCAGCACCCAGCAGGGCGAGATCGCCGCCTATATACCGACTAATCTGATCTCGATCACCGACGGTCAGATCTACCTAACGCAAGAGCTGTTTGCGATCGGCTTCAAACCGGCCATCGACATCAGCCGTTCGGTATCGCGCATCGGCGGTGCCGCTCAGCATCCTCGTATCAAGCAGGAATCGGGGCGGATGAAGCTGGATTACCTGCAGTTTCTGGAACTCGAGAGCTTCACCCATATCGGTGCCAAATTAGAACCGGGTATGCAGCGGCAGATGACCCGCGGCACGGTGCTGCGGGAGATTCTCAAACAGGGCCGCTTTGACACCCAGAGTGCCGAGTGCCATCTAAGCTGGTTGCTGGCGTTTAACGAAGGTCTGCTCGACGCCTATGCGATTGACTCAATTATGGCCACTGTCACGTTGCTGGGTGAGCAGGCGCACGCGTCACACCTGAGCTTGGATCACCCGCGCGATGACTGGCTTAAGGCGATCCGACACTGGCTCCCGGAGGTCGCTACGGATGAGCCATCAACGTGAGCTGAACAACCAGATCCAGCGCCTCGGCGATATCGGCAATATCATGACGGCATTGAAAAATCTCGCGTTTATGGAGACCCATAAACTCGAGCGGTGCCTGCAAGCGCAGACCCAGATGGTCAAACAGATCAACCAGAGTGCGCAAATCTGCATCAGTCACTTTCCCAGCGCACTGCCCAGTGGCCATCCTCACTATCAACCCAGCCAATCCGGGCAACAGCTGTGGCTGCTGATTGGCTCCGAACGCGGCTTCTGTGGCGACTTCAATCAGCGCCTGACCCAACAAACCCAATCCCAGCTGCAACAGATCAAGCCGCAGGGCGTTGTGACCCTCGGCTACCGGCTTAACCAGCGTCCTATTGCGGGGGTTGATACTCTGGGCCAGCTGGCAGGCGCTAGCGCCACCGAAGAGACCGAAAACATCTTGATTCAGCTGACCCAGACGCTGTCTGAATTAGAACAACGGCGCGGACCCTTCCAGCTCAGGGTTCTCTTCAATCACCCCGACCCTAACCATACAGACAGCCACACAGGCAACCAGATCAGCAGCCAGCAACTGCTGCCCCCCTTTCAGCAACTGAGCCAAACAGCACCCCAGGGAGTACAGCCCCTGATCACAATGGCACCGCAAAAGCTGCTGCTGGGACTGGGCGAACATTTCCTCTTCGCCAACCTCAAGCATATTCTGTACCTATCACTGCTGGCCGAAAATCAATTACGTATCATCCATCTGCAGGGGGCGATCCAAAAATTGGAGCAGCGCTTACTGGGGCTGCAGCGGCGGGTAAACCGCATGCGCCAGGAAGCGATTGTTGAAGAGATCGAACTCATCCTGATTAATCAGAGCACGCTCGATAGTTCGCTGAGCACCGACAAGACAGACTGATCGCTACAGGCCGGAAACGGCGGCGATGAGACCGATCACGGCGCCAAACACACCACCCCAGACGACCAGCCAGCCCAGGTGTTTACGGATCATCGCAGCAACGATCTCCTTGACCAATTGCGGTGTCAGCTCATTGAGACGCTGCTCGACAACCTGCTCCACCTGAGTGTTGATCTGGGATAGATTATCCGGCCGTTCCAGCTCCTCACGAAATAGCCGTACAAACTCCTCGTCACCGGTCATCTCTTCCAGCTTAATCTTGGCCTTGGCGATGAATGGCTCGCGCATGGGCTGCAGCGCCGCTTCACCGCCGACCATCGCGAGCATCCCTCCCAGCGATGACTCTTCAATCGCCTTGACCAACGCATCGAACAGCGGGCTCAGGTCCAATTTCTCGATAACCGGTGCCAGGTGTAAGTTAGGCTGAATACCCTTCTCTGCCCCCAGGAACCGCTCGATATTTTCGGCCGTGAAAAACTGCTCCATGATCAGCGTCTTGATGCCGAGCTTAAACTCCCCGAACCGACTGGGAATGACACCCGATCCGTACAATCCCGGTATCTTCTCGAATAACATATGGATCGCCAACCAGTTGGTTAGCGCACCGGACAGCGCAAACAGACCCGCGCTCTGCAGCAGTGGCCATTGCAGTAAGTAACCGGCCAGCGCCGCCGCAAATGCGAGTAGATTAGTGAGCAAACTTTTATTCATCAGGTTCTCGTTAAGGATTGGAAGGCTAGAAAGCTGAGATGGGGGCTACACGGACAGGTATCAAGTTGTTGATGCCAGCCAGGGAATAAAAAATTAACCCTATCATTGCCGCCGAGGAGTCTAGTGGTGATAAATAACCGTTCAATACTGGCATAAAAATGATCATACCAGATGAGCAGGTGCAGGCGTTTTCCACCAGCGTTCAGAATGACAATCACCGACCGCTGCAGCCACTCAATTCACGCCTTATAATGAAATAGGTCTACCGCCTAAGCGTGGATTCTGGCGCAGGTTCAAACCAATGTTGAGTGCGGTTAACAAAGGCAACCAGCGATAACATGACAGGCACTTCGACCAACACGCCCACAACCGTCGCCAGCGCTGCGCC
>SDWN01000208.1 GCA_004195305.1 Neptunomonas sp.
GGAATAGGGTTATCTCTGATCGCCAAGAAAAACAACAGCGTGGCTGAAGTCAGAAACAAACTGCGGACCACTTGGGTGCCGGGTGTAGGTGGCATTTTCCACCAGGGCAGTCGCTGCCAGTGCACCACAGGGAGCAGCCAGAGGAAATGGAACATAAAACGCGCCCAGGCAATCTCCAGAACCGGGTAGTCTCGGCTAAGCACTTTAGCGCAAGCATCCAGCAATGGCACCAGTAGCATACCCAGTATCATCAGACCAATACCGAGTAGCGGACGTTGTTGCGTCTTGGTCATTTTCGAGTCATCCCTATTCCGTTCATAACCCGCAGTCGTCACACGTCGGAACGACAACAGGGCCAGTTCTCATCTTTTTCCCCGCATCATATCAACCCCTACCCTAGCTCATGAATCTAAAGCAAAAGGTAAAAAGAACAAACTATTAACCTGATGACTGGCGAATCCGATAGGATGGCTCATTAACCGGATCAGGTCGTGGCCCCGATAAATCTATTCTTAATAATCAGAAATACGATTAAAAAAGGTTACCCTGTGCGTCATTTGGCATCAGAAGCTCTAAATCAACACCTTCAACACCACCGATAAGAAACGGGCTGTTGACATCATGTTTTCTCATATTATTTATAACGGACTTTTTATTAAAAGTAGCATAACAATATGAGCACTCGTGAAGACAGGTGTTGTACATGCCAATATCCACGCTTTTGATACACCCGCATTCATCTCTCTGTCCTTTATCTTTTTTCTCACTGAGTGAAAGCCCAAAAACATCTTTAATTAAGGTTTCATCAATACACTTACCCTGCTGTATTCCAACACTGTCTATATCTACATTCTCAGCACAACTTTTAATTTCCATACCATATTTCGACGCAACGACTGCCATATGCTTGGAAAGCTCCAGGAGCTTCTCATGATCTTGAGTTATGTCAGAATAGTTAAGTCCTTCTACGTTATTTAGGTTTCTTTCCGTTTTTTGGTAGAAGTCAGAAAAGCTAATGACCACTCTTTTCGTTTTTCCGGAAAGGTTTGAGGCTATTTTTGAAAACAAGCGCTTATGCTCATTAATCGGAACTTGATTAGAGAGTAATACAGGATCATAACGCCAAACTATTTTGTCAGATCCGATCATTTCACTTAGCGCTACAAAGGTTTTAATGGCGACATGAGGTTTCGGCACAGCGGCCTCTATCGCGCGAGGGTAACCCGTGATGGTGTATTGGAAATAGTATTTATGACCAATCACATCTAACTCCGGCAAATAACGCATTAGCTTATTAGGACTTCTTGTCCAAAACACGATTACATCCACATCATCTGGATGCAAAGATACATTTCTTATTTGGTTCGCATTGAATGGATTTCTAGCCAATAAGAATTGCTCCCTAATTCTATGCATGAACCAGGGAGTATAAAAAGCGGGGATATCTGTTCGACGACTAGCGCTAATTATCATTTTCCACTCACTAACGTGTCCGGAGATTAACCTAGTGGACAGTTTAGACCGCACGCTGTCATAACTGTTTTCTAATATAGGAAGTTCGGCAATCCCGTTGGGAACGGGATGCGCAGACCTACAACATCCGTTCCTCATTTCTGAATAACGCGATAACCGCGGCCGTTACACCATATCTTCGATCAATTCGGCCAACGCTTTAATCCCCGGCGCTATTCGATCCGCGGCGATCGATGAATAACCGAGCCGGAAATAGTTCAACGGCGGCTGCTCGCTCTGGAAATGGATATCCCCCGGCTCGATCAGAATACCCCGGTCAGCCGCCTCTTTACGCAGCAGCCGGGCATCGAGCCCTTCGGGACCGCGGACCCAGTAGCAGGATCCGCCGAAGCTGGGTTTCTGGAACGAGGCTGGCATATACTCCGACAGTGCCGCGCCCATCGCCTGCCAACGCTCTTCGTAGGCACGCATGATGGTCATGATCAGCGCATCGTGGTATCCACGCTCCAAAAACAGGGCCACCGAGCGCTGATTGTTAGCGGCTGGGTGACGCACCATCAGCCGCCGCAGCGCCCTCGCCTCACGGATAAACTCGGCAGGGCCCACCATATAACCCAGCCTCAAGCCCGGTGCCAGGGTCTTGGAAAGGCTACCGACGTACAACACCCGGTCGTTTTTATCCAGGCTCTTAAGTGCAGGAATGGGGTTGGATTTGAAGTTAGTTTCGCTCTCGTAGTCATCCTCGATGATGACAAAATCCTGCTCATCGGCCTTCTGCAGCAGCTCGTAACGACGCTCGATCGGCATGGTCACCGTGGTCGGGCAGTGGTGGCTCGGGGTGGTAAAAATACAATCGCAGGCGTCGAGGCGCGCGTCGACGATCATCCCTTCATCATCCACCGGCAGCTCTATCACCTTGGATGGATTAAGGTTGGCAATGTTGCGAATATCGACGTAGCCGGGATCCTCGATCCCCATCACACTGTCTTTATCCAGCAGCAGTCGCGCCAGCATATACAGAGATTGTTGCGCGCCCACGGTTACCAGGATCTGTTCGGCAGATGCCCAGACTCCACGTCTTGGCAGCAGCCGGGTGCGGATCTGTTCAATCAGCAGCGGGTCGTCGTTGTCGAACCGGTCCGAGGCCCAGTCCCGAATCGCCGGAACGCTGACCGCATCACGACAACATTCGCGCCAGTTATTGGTGGGAAACAGGCTGGGGTCAAACTGACCGTAGATAAACGGATACTGATATTTCTGCCAGTCACGCGGCTTCTTCATATTGCGCTGGACGGAGGGAAACACCTTCAGTTTCTGACTCCAGTCCGGCGGTGTGCCGCCCTCGGTATCGGGCGCCTTCTGCTCCTGCTTGACCTTTCCTTGCAGAATATCGGGATTGACGTAGTAACCGCTACGCTCACGTGCAACCAGGTAGCCATCATCAAGCAGATGCTCGTAGGCCAGCACCACGGTGTTGCGGGCGATACTTAGCTGCGTGGCCAGTTTACGACTGGAGGGTAGCGGACTGTCGGCCGGGATATTACCGTTAAGGATGGCGCTGGCAATCTGCTCGCGCAGCTGCTGTTGCAAACTGGTGTCTTTATCGGTCGAAAGGTGAAAGAGGTGAAGCATGGCGCACGCCCTGTCTTGTTCTGCTAGGAGCCTGTCTGACTTTTAGGAGCCTGTCTGACTTGGCCGGTCGTAGCGAACGAAAGTCGATGCTCGGTCAGCCTCCTAGACACGCCCTCTATCAGCGACGTGCACCAGAATCTGTTATTTTAGTCCCCCTGTATAACCCATTAGATTCCATATTGCTAACGCTAGCAGCGCTATCGACACATCTTCTAATATCGCAATCTACTGATCTTCCGGAGTAAATATCCGGCAGCAGCTGCCTTCAGGAGCGCCGCAGATAATCAGCGATCAATTGCCGCTGCACACTCAGCGCATGATTCTGCGCCGAGGAGGCCATTAACTCCGTGTCCAGGTAATCGATGGCACGCCGGGTCGCCCGAGACGCGGTCATCTCGGTCAGGGGCACTTCGGTTTGAATTTGAAAACATTCGAGTGCAGGGCCGATTATAGCGAGCTGCTCTTTACCTGCGATGCGTTCAACTAAATCATGCAGTGTTTGTGCTTCCATGGGTCACTCCTCTCACGGGGGGGCCTACGATAGGTCGGATTCCCCTCCATGTTCAGTTATATTATTGGCGCTAAGCAACCCGCCACCCTTCGTGTGCCGGATTGAAACACTCCCCAAGGTAAAGCCTGCCATACCTTGAGGGCGGCTATCTAAACGACCTTCGCACGGAGTCTTGAGCCACCTGTGGAGAACCCGCAAGTGGCTGCTGCACCGTTAGTCGTTGGGGCACAGCCGTGACATCGCGCTGTCGATGGCATCGACGATGGCGTCGATATCCGCCTGGGTGGCGATCAATGCAGGACTCAGGCAGATGGTGTTGTTGAACTCGCGGAACGAACGATTGGTCCGTCCGATGATAACCCCCTGCTTCATACAGTCCGCACCGATCGCAATAGGCAGACTCTCGTCCACAGGCTCTTTGCTGACACGGTCTTTAACCAGCTCGAAGCCGGCAAACAGGCCCTTGCCGCGCACATCGCCGATGACGTCGTACTTGGCCTTCAAACCGTTAAGACGCCCCATCAGGTGCTCACCCATATGGGTCACATTTTCAAGCAGGTTTTCACGCTCGATGATCTCCATATTAACCAGCGCCGCCGCCGGACCCGCAGTACAGCCGCCGAAGGTAGAGATATCACGGAAGTAGCCCATCCGTGCATCATCGTCCTCTTTAAACGCCTCGAACACCTCCTCGGTGGTCACGGTGCAGGAGATCGCCGCATAACCCGAGGCGACGCCCTTAGCCATGGTCACCATATCGGGTTTAACGCCGTAGTGCTGGTAGCCGAACCACTTACCGGTACGCCCCAGACCGCAGACCACTTCATCGATATGCAGCAGAATGTCGTACTGCTTACAGATCTCCTGGACCCGATCCCAATAACCCTGTGGTGGCTCAATGACACCACCACCGGCGGTGATCGGTTCCAGGCAGAGCGCACCGACCGTCTCCGGCCCTTCGGCCAGGATCACCTTCTCGATCTCGTTGGCGGCGCGGATACCGTAATCGTCGACATCCCCCCACTGCGAGCGATACTCGCAGCAGTGCGGCACTTCAACGAAACCCGGGGTAAAGGGTCCGTACTGATTCTTGCGCTCGTACTGGCCGGTGGCACTGAGCGCGGTAATAGTCGTACCGTGGTAATCTCGCTCACGGTAGAGCACCTTGTATTTCTTGCCACCGTACTTCTTCTCGGCAATCTGACGCACGATCTTCCACGCTTTCTCGTTGGCCTCGGAGCCGGAGTTGGAGTAGTAGACACGGCTCATGCCCGGCATCTTGTCGATCAGTTTTTCGGCAAACAGCGCGGCAGGTACGTTGCCTGCGGTCTGAGCGAAATAATTCAGGGTCACCAATTGGTCACGCACGGCATCGGCGATTTCGGTGCGGCCATAGCCCACATTGACGGTCCAGACAGCGCCGGATACCGCATCCAAATACTCGTTACCCTTGGCATCCCAGACCCGCATCCCTTCGCCTTTAACGATCACCATCGGATCGTTCTGTTCAAACGGCTTGTGCTGAGTAAGGTGGTGCCAGACATGCTTCTTGTCAGTGGCAACCGCCTTAGCGGCATCAATATTTTTGGCATCGTAGGTCATGTAACTCTCCTGACAGGCGCTTTTTATTGTTAGTGAATGGCTAAAGGTGGCCAGCGGGCTCTTCCTCGTTGGCATACAAGATATGACGCTCGGGGACACAGGAGTTAGAACCAGTTTTTTAGCGGCGTTGATACCAGATGACTGGACCGGTCGAGAAGCCGAGACTGGTTCTTCAGCGCCGGCAAGCATCGATGGATGATGCGTTGACACCCGTGCAATAGCTCCCACCCCCTCCGAAAGAGGTGATTTATGATTACGTTAGAGGTCAATGGCGAGCGCCAGCAGCTCCCTCTCGGGACGACCCTGGAACAGCTGCTGCAGCATCTGGCACTGACCGGCAAGCGCCTGGCAGTCGAGTTAAATCTAGAGGTCATTCCCCGCAGCCACTACCCGCGACAACCGCTGCAAACAGGTGACCGGATCGAAATTGTCCACGCCATCGGTGGCGGTTAAAATAGCGAGGAGTACCGCATGAACTCAGCCTTTCCCCCCCAAGACCTGCTCAGAGTGGACAGCCGTGTTTTTAATTCCCGGTTGATGGTCGGTACCGGTAAATATAGAAATCTGGAAGAGACTCGCCTGGCCATCGAAGCCAGCGGCGCCGAGATCGTCACCCTGGCGGTACGCCGGACCAATATCGGCCAGAATCCCGGCGAACCCAACCTGCTGGATGCCATCTCTCCGGATAAATACACGATCCTACCCAACACCGCCGGCTGCTATACCGCCAAAGATGCGGTGCGCACCTGCAAGCTGGCGCGTGAGCTGCTCAACGGCCACGACCTGGTCAAACTCGAAGTGCTCGGTGACGAGAAAACCCTCTACCCCAATATCACCGAGACCCTGATCGCTGCCGAAGAACTGATCAACGATGGCTTCAAGGTGATGGTCTACACCAGTGACGATCCGCTGATCGCGCAGCGCCTGGAACAGATGGGCTGCGTTGCGGTGATGCCGCTGGGCGCCCCGATCGGCTCGGGTCTCGGCTTACGTAACCCTTATAACATCCGCTTGATTCTGGAGAATGCCCAGGTACCGATCATCGTCGATGCTGGGGTCGGCACCCCCTCGGATGCCACTTTTGCGATGGAACTGGGCTGCCACGGGGTTTTGATGAATACGGCGATTGCCCACGCCCAACAGCCGATCAGCATGGCACAGGCGATGCGTAAAGCGGTTGAAGCCGGGAGAGAGGGCTATCTGGCCGGGCGCATGCCCAGAAAGGGTTACGCCAGCGCCTCCTCGCCTGGCGACGGGACCTTCTTTTAACAGGGCCTTGTGGAAGTGCAGTTGTTGCAGGAGCCTTCAACTGCCGACCCACAGGGACGTGGAAAGCGCAGTTGCCACTACGTTAAGATCATTAGCAAACGCACTCGCACTCTAGGACCTGTCTGTTTTTGGTGACAGCTGTTTAGATTTTATAACTATCTGAACTAAAATGAGAAAGCCCTAGCGAATCGCGATTCTAAATTATCAAGTAAATACATTGTCGGTGAACGGAGACATCTCGGAGGGCTATTCCTGAACGCCTCACCGCCCGTTCCTCAGGTTCTTGTTTCAAATTAACGACTGATTTCTTCTTGTAGACCATCCTTATCATCGAGGTCGTCTGGAATCACTCGCCGATTATATTTTATCTCTTTGTTTTATCGTAAGTTTTCCATCAATGGCATAAATATTGATAATAATTTCTCGCAACCAGTTCAAAGGCAGCGGTACGACGAGGTTGAAGTTAAGCACTCGTGTAACGAAAGTTAGCCCTAGGTTGTGCACACCAATGGACTGGAACAGGCTATTAACCCGACGGACTAATAGCAGACGCAAGGATGCGTCAACATCGGTCGAAGCCCCATGCGAGCCCCTGAAAATCAAGCAGCGCCACGCAACTGCGGCAGATTTTCGGGGCGATGGACAGATAGGTATGGAGCCTATTTGTCCACTAGGTTAATAGTGAATAAATGATGTTAATATGAGCATCTGTTAGCCCAACTGCTGAGTTTATATTTCATGAACATAAAATATTTTGTTTTAATAATTGCATTGTCCGCTATTGAGGCAAATGCAGACTCTACTCTGGACTTAGCAATTGGTGCCGCGATTGGTGGTGCAGCAGGTGCTGTAATTGGTAATGAGCTAGGGGGGCGTGATGGCGCTATTATTGGTGGTGCCATAGGCGGAGCCGTGGGTACAGCTGTTAATACGGATAAACACGCTGATCATTATACTTCGCAGCAAAAAGTCTATATCGAACCTACAAAGCCTAAGGGCAACCATTGTCCACCAGGTCAGGCAAAAAAAGGCCGCTGTTGATCGAAACGGAGCGCGGTCTGACTTCACCACAAGCATTCGGTATCACCCCGGCTAGGGCCTGTTTGGCTACAACAGCAAATTAGCACATCGCCTTCTTATAACGGGATGTTTACCCAGAACTTGTTGGGACCGGACCTTGTTGGGACAGATCCTCCGTTGAAAACCTGCCGCGCTCCTCGCTATACTCAGTGGACCTTAAAAACCCACCCAGTACGTGCGCATGCATCAGCTACGGCTCGGTTTATTATTTCTGTTGCTAGCAGCGGCTCAGGCATTGGCCGCAGAGGCCCCCAGCAAGCTGCGTTTTTGCGCGGATAACGCCCAGTGGCCCCCCTTTAGCTACAGTGACAGCAACGGTGCCATGCAGGGCTTTACCATCGATCTGCTAGAGCGTGTGGCGGCGCAACTGTCGATCGACATCCAGATCGATCAGCTGCCCTGGAAACGCTGCCTGGTCGCGACCGATAACGGCCAGCAGTACCAAGTCGCTATCGACGCCTCCGCCAGCCCCGAACGCGAAATAACATTCTTGCTAAGCCGCGCTTACTACCTACTGTCGCCTTACTATTTTTACTCACGGCGCCAGTTCCCCGAGGGCATTCACATCACTCAGGGACAGCAACTGGGCAAGTTCGGCACCCTGTGCGGTTTGGCCGGGTATAACTACAGCAACTTCGCTCTCGGCCAGACTCCCATCTACGACGGCGCCATGGATTTCAACGCTCTAACAGCAATGACGCGCCGAGGCCGCTGCGCAGTGTTTATAGGTCGCTACGAGATTGTGAAGGGCATGGCGCTGATCGGTCCGGACCTGCTCGCTGATCCAGACCTGGCTTACGCACCGATCCCGAATGCGCCAGCCGAACCCTTTTACCTGCTGATTTCACGCAATATCGCCGAGCCTGAAGCCCTACAGCAACGACTGAACCAAGCGATCGAGTCAATGTCGCAAAACGGTCAACTGGAGCAGTTACGCGCCAACTACCAAATCCGTCTGCCCTGACACCCTATCCATTTTATACGCTCCTAACAGTCCTCTGGAGACTGGCCTCAGAGGGCGTCAAAATCTGGCCCTAACCAAAAGTATCAAGCACTCTATAATGCGCAAAAATCGCGATGGATCTGTGCTAGAATCCACCGTTGCCCGTACCCTGCAAGAGCCCAGACAAGCAACCTGCGCCACGCTATTGGCTGACGCCCGGTGATTTCGAACCCTCTCTTCCTAATAACAATAATCTAACACGCCCTGCCCGCGCGCAGGTTCCTTGCCCATCGCCACCTTTCGGCGGCATTGGCACGAAACGTTTCAGCGCGTCCAGAACCGTTGGCGTAGTGCTTGGAAACCCGGCAACCCCAGGTTGACTAGACTATAACGGTACAACCAGATTATTGACGTTTATTTAGACGAGAAAGCCGATGCCTGACTATCCAACCCTTGAAGAGATGGGAATCCACTCCTTCGACGAAGTAAGCCATTTCAAACTGCGTAAAGAGCAGCACGCCGACGTACTCAAGATCTATTACCGACGCGCTAAAGGCTCGCTGCTACCACGCAGCAAGAAGTTCACCTTCGTCCGGCCGCGCACCGCAGTCCCTTTGCAGTATCGCGACAACCTGGCCTGGGAGCAGTTTAAACAGAGCAGCCCCAGACTGCAGAAGGCGGTCGATGAACTAACCCAGCTGACGCAACCTGTGCCAGCCACCCCTAAGGACCAGAAGACCCTGTTCCTCAACGATCTCGACCACCTGGAGAAGGTGATGCTGGCCAAAATTGCAGAGATGCGTCGCCAGGTCGAAGAGCTGAACTAACCCCGCTCTGCGTCGATTTATGAACCCGCGATGCATGAACCAGCGATGTCAGTATCGAAGCCTTACTCCGGCACGGCTCAACCGTTACTGGCCGCTGTCGCCTGAATTGCATCTTTCTGCTGCAGCACGTTTTCCGCCATTTTACGGCCGAACAACTCCATCACCACATCGCCGTCCTGACCGGCTTCTTCCAGCGCCTCGACCAATGCTTTCAATGTCGGCAAGGTCTTGCTCACCAGCGCCTCGATATACTCTGCCGCAGTGGCACCGGTATACCCCTGGTAGGCGCTAAACAATGCCTGCGCATCTTCGCTCAGGCGGATCTCAACGGTTGATGGATTACTCATGGCGGACTCTCCTATGGGTTATGACTATCGGTGGATGGTTCGTTGCAGCGTACTAGTCGCGGACTAGCACCAGCAAGCGACCACTATAAAAACCCCAGGCGATATTGCCCTAGATCCAAACCCGCAGCAGATTTGGAGCCAGACTATGAAGCACTGGTGTTATCGCTCACCAACAACTGGCCCTATGACCGCACACCCAAGCAGACTAGGCTCAAGCGGTGCCAACCTATAATCATAAGAGCTGTCTCTTATACACATCT
>SDWN01000425.1 GCA_004195305.1 Neptunomonas sp.
ACAGCGCCAAGTAATGGGCATTCGAGCTTGCGAGAATAGATCGGCTGAATCATGGCTGAGGTTTGTGGGTAATCATGAAAACCGAAGGTCAGGGGCTCGCATTCTGCAGATATTTCATCAGCGATGCTCGGGTGGCGCAACATGACGGGCATTAAACTGTATCTATTAGCGTCGATGCAAGATGCTTCTATGCGCCTGGGAATTTCATCCGAGACGAGGACCTTAGGTCGTTTCAAGCGGCAATCACTTGGTCAAGTGAGCGGCATGAAAGCGCAGATGGTCTTCGATGAAGCTGGCGATAAAGTAGTAGCTGTGGTCGTAGCCCGCATGACGACGCAGCTCCAGCGGGTAGTCGCTGGCCTGCGCCGCCGCTTCCAACATCTCCGGTTTCAGCTGCTCGGCCAGGAACTCATCGGCCTCACCCTGATCCACCAGCGCAGGTACCCGCTGCGTCGCCTGGCGCATCAGCGTACTGGCGTCGTAATTGCGCCAGCTGTGGCTATCTTTTCCCAGATACGCGGCCAAGGCTTTTTGTCCCCAAGGGCAGTTCAGCGGGTTACTTATTGGGCTGAAAGCCGACACCGAGCGATAACGATCCGGATTACGCAAGGCGATCACCAGCGCACCATGCCCCCCCATCGAGTGCCCGGCAATAGCCCGCTGGTCGCTGACCGGAAACGTCGACTCGATTAACTGGGGTAGCTCGTTAACGATATAGTCATACATCCGGTAGTGACGATCCCAGGGTGGCTGGGTCGCGTTGACGTAGAATCCGGCACCCTGGCCCAAGTCATAGCCCTCATCATCGGCCACCCCTTCACCGCGGGGACTGGTATCGGGTGCAACAATCGCAATGCCTAGTTCGGCAGCCACGCGCTGAGCACCCGCCTTTTGCATAAAATTCTCATCGCTGCAGGTCAACCCGGACAACCAGTACAACACCGGCACCTGTTGACCACTGGATGCCTGAGGCGGCAGGTAGATGGAAAAACGCATGCGACAGTTTAGCGACGTAGAGACGTGGCTATACTGCTTTTGCCAACCCCCAAAGCTCTTATGACAGCTCAGATTTTCGATACTCATGACAACACTCTCTGAATACATAAAATTGCAGCCAGGGAACTGACCTTAGGCTGCAACAAGGCAAGACGGCCTACTTATTGAAGTGGATCACAGAGCGTATGCTCTTGCCTTCATGCATCAGCTCGAAGGCGGTGTTGATCTCTTCCAGACCCATTGTATGGGTAATGAAGTCATCGAGTTTGAACTCGCCTTTGAGGTAGCGTTCAACGTACTCGGGCAGCTCGGAACGGCCCTTCACGCCACCGAAGGCGGTGCCACGCCAGACCCGACCGGTAACCAGCTGGAACGGACGGGTGGAGATCTCCTGGCCTGCACCGGCAACGCCAATGATCACCGATTCGCCCCACCCTTTGTGGCAGCACTCCAGCGCCGAACGCATGGTGTTAACGTTGCCGATACACTCAAAGGAGTAATCCACGCCGCCATCGGTCAGCTCTACGATCACGTCCTGGATCGGTTTGTCATAGTCTTTCGGGTTGATACAGTCGGTAGCGCCCAGCTCTCGTGCCAGTTCGAATTTGCTCTCATTGATATCGATGGCGATGATGCGGCTGGCTTTGGCCATGGTCGCGCCGATAACAGCCGAGAGGCCGATCCCGCCTATTCCAAAAATGGCGACGGTGGCTCCCTCTTCGACCTTAGCGGTATTCATCACCGCACCCATGCCGGTAGTCACCCCACAGCCCAACAAACAAACTTCTTCCAGGGGCGCATCTTTGTTGACTTTCGCCAGAGAGATCTCCGGCAGCACGGTGTACTCGGAGAAGGTCGAGCAGCCCATGTAGTGGTAGATAGGTTGTCCGTCCTTATAAAACCGGGTGGTGCCATCAGGCATCAGACCCTTACCCTGCGTTTCACGGATCTTCTGGCATAGGTTGGTTTTACCCGATTTACAAAACTTACATTCGCCGCATTCGGGGGTATAGAGGGGAATCACATGATCACCGACCGCGACACTGGTCACGCCTGCGCCAATTTGCTCGACGATACCGCCGCCCTCATGACCCAGAATAACGGGAAAGATCCCTTCCGGGTCATCACCGGACAGGGTGAAAGCATCGGTATGACAGACACCGCTGGCAACGATACGTACCAACACTTCGCCCGCTTGCGGGGGCATCACATCAACTTCTTCGATGGATAAAGGCAGGCCTGGCCCCCAGGCAACGGCGGCTTTCGATTTGATCATGATGTTTTCCTTTGGATGGATGGCTGACGTTTAGATAGCGTCATTGTAGTCGCTTATCTTTAGATGATAATCTGGCCGAAATGCAAATCATCTTTGCACAGGTGTAACAATGTCGAATTGGGAAGGTGTCTGCGAGTGCGCCGCTGTCGCAGAGACAGGAAGCTTTACCGCAGCCGCTAAACAGCTAGGGACGTCGGTCGCGAACGTCAGCAGACAGATCAGCGCATTAGAGATCCGCCTAGGCGCAAAGCTGTTCCACCGCACCACCCGCAAAGTCTCGCTCACGGAAGAGGGACGTACCTATTACCAGCACTGCCGGCAGATCCTCGATAGTCTTGAAGAGGCCGAACGCGCGATCACCGACCTACAGAGCAAACCGACCGGAAAGCTAAAGATGACCGCTCCGGTGGCCTACGGCGAGCGTTATATTGCGCCGCTGGTCAATCAATTCGCCCAGATCCACACAGAGCTGGAGGTCGATCTGCGGCTGACTAACCAGCAGCTAGACCTGGTCGATGACGGCATCGACCTGGCGATACGCTTAGGGGTGTTGGAAAACACCCGCCTGGTCGCTAAAAGGCTGGCTTCACGCACCCTATACGTGTGCGGGTCTGTGGCGTATATGGATCGCAGCGGGCAACCTCATAGCCTGTCTGAGCTCAACAACCATAACTGCCTGCTCGGCACCCTGGATTATTGGCGCTTCAACGAAGCTGGAAAACCACTAAGCATCAAGGTCAAAGGAAGCCTGCGCTGCAACAGCGGCCCGGTATTAGTCGATGCCGCATTAAAGGGACTGGGGCTGGTCCAGCTACCCGGCTACTATGTCGGCGCTCACATCAACAATGGAGAGCTGGTGACCGTACTGGACCCCTACCGCCCGGAGAGCGAAGGCATCTGGGCGCTCTACCCGCCCAACCGACAACGCTCATCAAAGGTCAGAATGCTTATAGATTTTCTGCGTGAGCGGCTGGGTTAGCTCAATAGCAGACTTGAAGCCACATTGGCATCTGGTCGGAAATAGCGACCTGCATCCGCGTTCTCCGCTAGAGCTTTTCTACGCAAATCCAAATAAACACACAACTGGCCAAGTAAGTATTGACAATGAGTTTTCAGTGTATAAAATGCGTACCAGTTTGTAAGTACGCTTTAATATTTGTGCACTACTTTTCGACCTTCTACCTTTAGTGGTTCGTTCTGTTTACATAAGTAATACCTCTGCTTTCAATCAAATTGGCCTTTTCTAAGATCGTCATTACTCTTGAATAAACAGGATACAAAATATGTCTACTACTACTGGTACCGTTAAGTGGTTCAACGAAGCTAAAGGTTTTGGTTTTATCGAGCAAGAGTCTGGTCCAGACGTTTTTGCTCACTTCAGTGCGATCTCAGGCTCGGGCTTTAAGACCCTAGTCGAAGGCCAGAAAGTCCAGTTTGCTGTGACTCAGGGCCAGAAAGGTCCCCAGGCAGAGAACATCGAAGCGATCTAATGATTCGCGTGCTGTTTGGCTTACTGTGAACTTCATAGAAGCCAGACCTTCAATCTCTAGGGGTTGAAAAACAAAAAAGGGTAGAACTGAAAGGTTCTGCCCTTTTTTTGTTTGATTGAGGTCCCAATTTCCGTATTGATCAGCGCTGGCCAACCAAAAAACCTATCTGGCCCTTGAACAACAAGCCCATGCAAGGTGGAATGGACAAAATCAATAAACGTTCAATAGAGGAAGACAGCATGTACGTACTGATGGATATTATGGTTTCACCCGGCGGTGTGGGGACCTCTGTATCCCCTTATGTGGCAATGTGCCAAAAGATATTTGAGCAAGCCGGACTCACCCACACCATGCACGGCTACGGCACTAACGTAGAGGGCGAATGGGATGATGTGATGGCCGCGGTTAAGCGTTGTCACGAGGATCTGCACGAGGCTGGCGCAGTGCGTATCACCAGTCACATAAAGCTCGGAACACGTATAGATAGAGATCAGACGATGGCAGATAAAGTGACCAGTGTTCAGGAAAAGCTCGCGCCTAAATAACAGCTATGTCTCAGCTCAGCGAACGGTTGAGATGACAGGGATCTTTTTTCTATATCGGCACCTCCCTGCTGGATACTTACGTGTTACACCCTCGCGGCGTTCGCTTTTCGACCCCGCGAGGGAAAGAATCAACGACTAACACGCTGAACGACTGCCGCGGGTGATCGCTCGCCTGTGGCAGCCAACACCGCCTCTCAAAATGACCGGAGAAGTAACGCATGACCACTCTGCTGCTAGACGGCAAAAGCCTGGCTACAAGCCGTGAGGCGATACTGAAAAAAGCTGTTGAATCACTGATCCAGCAGGGCGCCAGACGCCCCATATTGGCCACGCTGCTGGTCGGCGATGACCCGGCATCTGCCACCTACGTGCAGATGAAGGTCAATGCCTGTGCCCGTGTCGGCTTGGGCTCTCGTAAAATAGAAATGCCCGCCAGCACCACCACCGAGGCGTTGTTGGCCCAAATAAATCAACTCAACGCTGATCCCGACATCAGCGGCATCCTGCTGCAACATCCGGTACCCGGACAGATCGACGAGCGCGCTTGTTTCGATGCGATCGCGCTTAAAAAAGACGTAGACGGTGTTACCACCCAGGGCTTCGGACGTATGGCCATGGCCGAACCGGCCTATGGATCAGCCACCCCGGCGGGAATCATGACCCTGCTGCGCCATTACGATATCCAATTGGAGGGCAAGCATGCTGTGGTTGTAGGCCGCAGCCCAATCCTCGGTAAACCCATGGCGGCCATGCTGCTCAATGCCAACGCCACGGTCACGGTCTGCCACTCCCGAACCCGCAACTTGGCCGAGCTGGTAGCCCAGGCCGACATCGTCGTGGGTGCGGTCGGCCAACCCGAACTGATCCGGGCGGAATGGATTCGCGACGGTGCAGTGGTTGTGGATGCCGGTTATCACCCCGGCGGTATTGGCGATATCGAAAAAATCGGACTGGAAAACCGGGTTTCGGCCCTGACGCCGGTCCCTGGCGGGGTCGGACCCATGACGATTAACGCGTTAATCAGCCAGACTCTGGATTCGGCCAAAGCCGCACAGGCAGCTGAAATAAGTGAATCGATAGGGTCTTAACAGCGCCCGGACCCGGTACTCTGACCCGGCACTCTGCTCCCTGTATTCAGGCCCAGACATCCAAGCCAAAACACCCGGGAGATCACTCCGGGTAAGCAAGGCTCTCACCCCCTGTGAGACCATGAATGAGTCTGCGACCCCGGTTCCCAGCTGCGCGGGGTCAGCTACCAACGCTCGATCTGCGCCCCATTTCCTGCCTGTCACGGCTTTTTTTTCAACTATGATAGGTCTACCGGCTGTCCATAATTCCAAATTTCCGCTTTAGTGAATCGCGGATCATTCACTCCAGAAACCAGCCCCTGTCTGGGCGACAAGGGCATCTAGACAACCCCAAAATCGTCGTTTTCCAGCCCTTTTTATTGAGGTATACGTTAACCGATCTTGGATCTTTTTAAAGAATATTCCGGGCTAAAAAGGCTGGTACCAAGACCGCCTGTAAAGTGGTTCTAAAAAATCATCTCTCCTGAGCCGAAGATAAAGCCACGATCGATCAGCACCGATCGCAAGGTTTGCAGATGAAACCAGCAACAGTGGAATGCTTGACCCCCTCCCTTGAGTCCCGCAACTAAGGACACAATGGCGGTACTAAAATAATAAACGTCCGCGCCCTAAGGCGACTGGGCTATAAACCGGAGCTACCTATGTACCCTAAGCATAAAATCGCTAAAGCGCTTTCCTTTTCTCTCGCCCTCGCTGTCACTGCCGGCAGCAGCATGATGGCCCAGGCCAAAACCTTTAAAGTTGCCGTTGGCGATGGCGCTGGCGGTACCCAGCACGAACTGGGTAAAAAATTCACCGCTGAGTTTAAGCAACGCACGGGAGGCAAGCACAGAGCGAAACTGTTCCTCAATGGCCAGCTCGGCAGCGAGCAGGATACCGTCAACGATGCGGCGATCGGCACCCTGGATTTCTCAATCCTGGCGATCAATAACGTCACCCCTTTCTCCCCCAGCGTCGGCGTACTGACCCTGCCCTACATGATCCAAAGCCTCGACGATGCGGTTAAGCTGACCCAGGGGGACGTCGGTAAAGAACTGGTAGCCAACACCCTGCGCGATGCTAACGTCCGTATCATCGGCTGGGCTTACTCCGGTTTCCGGGTCCTGACCAACTCCAAGCGCCCGATCACCACGCTGGCAGACCTACAGGGCGTCGTGGTGCGTGTCCCCAAGAACGAAATCATGATCGACACCTATAAGGCCTGGGGTATCAACCCAACGCCGATGGCCTGGTCCGAAACCTTCACCGCCCTGCAGCAGCGCGTGGTAGACGGTCAGGACAACCCGTATATCACCAACTACGCGATGAAATTTGACGAAGTTCAGAAATACGTGACCAACATCCGTTACCTGTTCTCCATCGAGCCACTGATCGTATCTGAATCCGTGTTCCAGGATCAGAAGCCGGCAGTACAGAAAGCAATATTGGAAGCGGGTGAAGCCGCCACTCAACACAGCGCCGCCTGGTTAGCCGACCAGGAAGGCAACATCAAGAAAGAGCTGGCCAATCGTGGCATGGAGATCTCTGACCCCGCCAATGGCGAAAAGGAATGGATCGAGAAAGCAACCACCACCGTCTGGCCTAAGTACTACGAAAGCATCGGTGGCAAAGCCAAGCTTAACAAAGTCCTCCGCTCCCTCGGTCGAGAAGGCGTATAAATAACGCCAAGGGGTAATCGGTTTAAGCGGTTACCCAGCTAAATACTGCACTCTTCGCTGTAATTGGAGTCAGCCTCGTAGAGGTTGGCTACTCTATAGCCAGAGTGCATTTTTTTAGACCTCTCACCGGGAGTATCAATCATGACCAAAACAAGATTTCTCCTCAAGATTCTCGATAACCTTGAGAGCTATGTCTGCCGGGCACTGTTGGCACTGTTTGTGCTTTTACTGTTCGCCCAGATTGTTTCCAGAGAGGTGTTTCAACAATCGCTCTCCTGGTCAGAAGAGCTGGCCGTGTACATGTTTGTCTGGTTCGTTTTTTTCGCTGCCAGCTACGCCGCCAAGTTGTCGGCCCACAACCGGGTGACGTTTCACTTTAAATGGTTACCCGAAAAAATGGCCATAACCATGGAAGCGATGGCCGATCTGATCTGGATCGCTTTCAACTGCTACTTCATATACCTGTCCTACGATTTTGTCTTCAACAAAATGAACCTTTTCTGGAAATCCCAGACCCTAGGTGTGCCGATGAAGTACATCTACCTGATCCTGCCCATCGCCTTCAGCCTGATGACCCTCCGCATTATTCAGGTCAATTACTACAAGCTGGTCAAAGGGATCGATGTACGCGATCCCGAATCACTGGAACTGGACGAACTAATAGAAAGTAACGGCGACGATAACGACGCTCAAAAAAACAATAACGCAGCGCCATAAACCGGAGTCGACTCATGGCTGAATCAACGATTGTTCTTATCCTGTTCGGATCCTTTTTCCTGCTGCTGGTGCTGGGCGCTCCCATCACCGTATCGCTGGGGGTCTCGGCACTGCTCTCCTTCATCTATCTGGAGGAGAACCCGATCAAACTGGTACAGATCGCCTTTACCTCGGTGGGTTCCTTCCCGCTGATGGCACTGCCCGCCTTTATCCTCGCAGGAGCGCTGATGGAGGCCGCTGGCATCTCCAAACGGCTGGTCAATCTAGCCGAGAGTTTCGCCGGACCCTTTACCGGCGGTATGTCCGCCGCCACCGTACTGGCGTGCATGTTCTTCGGTGCTATTTCAGGCAGCGGCCCTGCCACCACGGCAGCGGTAGGCATGCTGATGATCCCGGCGATGGTCAAACGCGGTTATGATCGCGGCTACGCGGCGGCTATCACCGCCTCCTCCGGCGGCCTGGGAATTATCATTCCGCCGTCAATTCCGATGGTGATCTTCGGCATCTCCGCCATCGGCCTGACCGTGCCGCCCGAGGCGATCGAAAAATACGGCAGTTTCCAGACGGTCTCCATCTCGACCCTGTTTATCGCCGGATTTATGCCCGCACTGGTGATCTCTATCAGCCTGCTGATCATGAATTATTTCCGCTGCAAAAAAGCCGGCTACAAGGGCACCAGCGAAGGCTGGTCGCTAGGCCATATCGGCGACGCCTTCAAGAAGGGGTTCTGGTCGCTGCTGGCACCGCTGGTGATCCTGGGGGGGATCTATTCAGGCTTTTTCACTCCCACCGAGTCGGCTATCGTAGCAATCTTCTACACCCTGATGATTGGCTGGTTTGTCCATAAGGAGCTGAAGTGGAAAGATCTGGTACATTCGTTAGAGACCACGACCTGGCTGTCGGGACGGGTACTGTTGATCCTGTTTACCGCCACCGTCTTTGGCCGGGTACTGGTGGAGAACGAGATCCCCGACTCCATCGCCACCTCCATGCTGAGCCTAACCGACAACGTCTACCTGATCTGGACCATGATCATCGCTTTCTTACTGTTCGTAGGGATGTTTATGGAGACCCTGGCGGCGATCATGATTCTGACCCCGGTACTGCTGCCGGTCACCTACAGCCTGGGGATCGACCCGATCCACTTCGGTGTGGTGCTGATCTGCTGTCTGTCGATCGGTTTTGCCACCCCGCCGCTGGGAGAAAACCTGTTCGTGGCCTCGGGAATATCCGATACCCCGCTGGAGGATATCACCGCCAAGGCGCTGCCCTTTGTCGCCATTTCGGTAATAGGGGTCTTTGTCATCGCCTTCGTTCCGGAGATAACGTTGTTTCTGCCCAGGCTATTGGCAGGCTGACAAAGTAATCACGCAACGGTAACTATAACCGCCAATACCGTGCTCGCCACCGTAACTGTGTGGCGGGCAGATCCCTCCTAAGGAGCCGCCCCTATGCTGCCCGAAATTAAAAAAATCCTGTACTGCACCGACCTATCCAAGAACGCCTCCTATGCGTTCAAATACGCCGCCTACCTGGCCAAACAGACCGGCGCCGAGATACATATGCTACACATCGTGGAAAAACTCTCGAGTGACGCCCGTATCACCCTGCAGACCTACGTGATGAGCGCCAAGGCACGTGACGAGTTTCTCAATCATCGCATCGACCACGCCAAGGATCTGCTGAAGCAGCGTCAGGAGTATTTCTGGGATGTGCTGGCGCCCACCGAAAAAGCACTGCGCAGCCAGATCGCCTCCATCGATGTCATCGAGCACTATCCGGCCGAGAGTATTCTTAAACGCTCAAAGGAGCTCGACGTGGGTTTGATCATCATGGGCGCACACGAAAAGGGGATCATGCACACCTTCCTCGGCTCTGTCGCCAAGAGCGTGCTACGCCGCTCAAGAATCCCCACCCTGATCGTACCGCTGCCGGAAAAGGACGAACTTAAACGCCAAAAGGCGTTGCGAACAAATGGCTCGCCAACCTCATCAGCCTAGCCCCACTCGCCGAGGATACTCGACTCCCACATACAAATACTCCATTAAATCCATGGGTAATCACGCAACAGCAAACAGCTAACGTGCTGTCGGTATTCATGCCGACTAGCAGGTTGTTGAAAAGCTACCTGCGTTGCCGGTACGTCGTTAAAAACGACCTCAAAATGCTCATTTATACCTATAAAC
>SDWN01000737.1 GCA_004195305.1 Neptunomonas sp.
GCATTGACATCGATGGTCAATCGGTCCGTATCAGTGGTATCTCCAAGGGTGCCGGAATGATCAAACCCAACATGGTGGCCATATTGGGTTTGATCATTCCGGCACCCTTGGAGATACCACTGATACGGACCGATTGACCATCGATGTCAATGCAGCGTGTTGCGCCCTTGGGGCGGGTATCAGTGGTCATGATCCCCTGTGCCGCGTCATCCCAACCCTGCTCACTCAAGGCCGCTAACGCCGCGGGTAATCCGGCCGTTATGCGGTCCACCGGTAATTTTTCACCGATCACACCGGTGGAAAACGGCAACACCGCCTCCAGGGCGGAGCCGCTCAACTGCGCCAGTCGCTCGCAACAGCGGGTCGCATCTGCCATCCCTTCGGCACCGGTACCGGCATTGGCATTACCGGTATTGACCAACAGGTAACGGCACGCCTGCTGCTGCAGATGTTTCTTACTCAGAAGCACCGGCGCGGCGCAGAATGCATTCTGAGTGAAGACCCCCGCCACACTGCTGTCCGGCGTCAGTTCCATCACCACCAGATCTTTACGCCCCGGTTTTTTAATCCCGGCGCAGCTGGTACCTAAACGAAAACCTGCAATCGTTTCAAAATCGGGAAGGGTTCCTGGACCTACTGCCATGATCGAGCTCCTGTAAAAAAACAGGGATCCGACCTTACAGATCGAATCCCTATTGAATAATCGCTAAATACATTCCGAGCGCGAGTACGACTCGCACAGGGCCTCAGCCAGTCAGCTTACCGTGGCACTGCTTAAACTTCTTACCCGAACCGCAAGGGCAGGGCTCATTGCGCCCGATTTTACGATCTTCACGGACAAAGGGCTGCGCCAGATCTTCGGCCTGGGCAGACCCCTTTTCTGCAGCGTCGGGATTCTGCCCCAAGGCATCGGACTGCGCGTGCTGGAACTCCATCTGCTGCCGGGCCAGAGCATCACGGCGCTGCCGCTCCATCTCTTCGACATCCTCAGGCTCACGTACCTGAACATTGCAGATAATCCGCACCAGATCCTGCTTGATCGTCGTCAGCAACTCCTGGAACAGCTCGAAGGATTCACGCTTGTATTCCTGCTTAGGGTTCTTCTGCGCATAACCGCGCAGGTGAATCCCCTGGCGCAGATGATCCATGGTAGCCAGATGCTCTTTCCATAGCGTATCCAGGACCTGCAGCATCACCTGCTTCTCGAACATGCGCATCGACTCCGCACCCACGACCACCTCTTTTTCGGCGTAGGCATCGAGCTCAGCCTGAAGGATCTTGGCGCGCAGTGAATCTTCGTGCAACTTATCGTCGTCATCCAGCCACTGCTGCAGAGGTAATTGCAGATTCACATCGGTCGCGATCTGTTTCTCCAACCCGGCAACATCCCACTGCTCTTCGAGACTCTGCGGTGGAATAAAATCGCTGATCAGATCGCCGATCACCTCTTCACGGATCACATTGATGGTTTCAGAGATATCATTGCTGGCCATCAACTCATTGCGCTGGTCGTAGATCGCCCGACGCTGATCGTTGGCGACATCATCGTATTCCAGCAACTGCTTGCGAATATCGAAGTTGCGCCCCTCGACTTTACGCTGGGCTTTTTCGATCGCGTTCGACACCATCTTGTGCTCGATCGCTTCACCCTTCTCCATCCCCAGCTTCTGCATAAAGCCACGCACCCGCTCGGAGGCAAAGATACGCATCAGGCTGTCATCCAAAGACAGATAAAAACGCGATGTGCCGGGATCACCCTGGCGCCCCGCACGCCCGCGCAGCTGATTATCGATCCGGCGCGATTCGTGGCGCTCGGTGCCGATGATGTGCAGACCGCCCGCCTCTATCACCTGCCGGTGGGTCTCGGTCCAGGTCTGTTTGATCGCCGCGACCTGTTCTTCAGAGGGATTATCCAGTTGCGCCACCTCGGACTCCCAGTTACCGCCGAGGACGATATCGGTACCCCGACCCGCCATGTTGGTGGCGATGGTGACAGTTCCGGGCCGCCCGGCATCGGCGATAATCAGGGCTTCACGCTCGTGCTGCTTCGCGTTGAGGATATTGTGCTTGATCTTCTCTTTGGTCAGCAACTGGGAGATCACTTCTGACATCTCGATGGATGCGGTACCGACCAGCACCGGTTGCTTACGAACCTGACAATCACGCACATCTTCTACGATCGCGTCAAACTTATCCTGCATTCCCAAATAGATAAGATCGTTATGATCGGTACGCTGGACAGGCTGATTGGTCGGAATAACCACCACGTCCAGGTCATAGATCTGGTTCAGCTCGAAGGCTTCAGTATCCGCCGTGCCGGTCATCCCGGACAGTTTGCTGTAGATACGGAAATAGTTCTGGAAGGTCGTAGAAGCCAGAGTCTGGCTTTCATTTTGGATATTGACGCCCTCCTTCGCTTCGATCGCCTGGTGCAAACCTTCAGACCAGCGCCGACCCGCCATGGTCCGGCCCGTGTGCTCATCCACAATGACAATCTGATCGTTCTGAACGATATAATCCACGTCCTTGGTGTAGAGCACGCTGGCGCGCAGCCCCGCGTGCACATGATGCAACAGATTGAGGTTTTTCGGCGCGTACAGGGATTCATCATTCTGCAGCAGTCCGATCTCGATCAGCAGCCCTTCGACAAACTGATGCCCCTCTTCGGTCAACTCGACCGAGCGCTGCTTCTCGTCCACCGCGTAATGCCCGGCTGGCTCCTCGGCATCTTCATCCGGATCAAAATCAGGCTGGCGTTCGAGTTTGGGGATCAGGGTATTGATCTGCTTATACAGCTCGGAGCTGTCTTCGGCGGGGCCGGAAATAATCAGCGGCGTGCGTGCCTCGTCGATCAGGATCGAATCGACCTCATCGATGATGGCATAACTGAGCACGCGCTGGACCTTCTCTTCGGTGCTGAACGCCATATTGTCGCGCAGATAGTCAAACCCGAACTCGTTGTTAGTGCCGTAGGTAATATCGGCGCGATAAGCGGCTTGCTTCTCATCGTGGGATTGGCCCGAATAGATCACCCCGACGCTTAAACCCAAGGCGTTATAGAGCTTACCCATCCAGTCCGCATCACGCCGCGCCAGATAGTCGTTAACGGTAACCACATGCATCCCCTGACTCGGAATGGCATTCAGATAGGCCGCCAGCGTTGACATCAGGGTCTTACCCTCACCGGTCCGCATCTCGGCGATCCGCCCTTCGTGCAGGGCGATACCACCCACCAGCTGCACATCAAAATGGCGCATCCCTAAGACCCGCTGCGCGGTTTCACGGCAGACGGCAAATGCTTCGGGAAGCAACTTATCCAGCGACTCGCCCTGCTCAAAACGTTGCCGAAACTCGGCGGCCTTGGCGCTGAGCTGATCGCTGTTCAGCGCGGCGGTGGACTCCTCTAACGCATTAACGGCTTTGACGATCTTGCCCATGCGCTTGAGTTCGCGGTCGTTTTTACTACCAAAAATCTTCTTGAACAGAGGTGCAATCATAATCCGTGACTTATTTCAATGGGTTATCGGCCGACGCAGAGGGCCGCTGAAAGCTACTTAAATGCGGGCATTCTACCTGTAAATCAATAGAGGGTCGAAGGGAATTGACTCAGCCGGGCCTGACAGCGCATATAGATTCGATCCATCGACGAAATAACGCTTGGGGACTTATTGGTAGATTCTTTAGAAGCCGCAGCAGGCGTTCCCAGTGCGGCCTCTTAACTATCCTAGACAGGCTGTTGAAAAGCGTTAGCGAGGCCGCCGAGACGTATCAGCAACGCAGCTAGATTTTCAACAACCAGCGAGGGTAGGGACTAGACCGGCTTCATATACGTAATAGGGGCGGCATTCTCAGCAAAGGTCACAAACTCCCAGGCATCTTCATTACGCAGCAGTTCGCGCAACAGCAGATTGTTAAGATAATGCCCGGACTTAAACCCTTTAAATTCACCCAGGATAGTTTTCCCGAGCAGATACAGATCACCTACCGCATCCAGCACCTTGTGCTTGACGAACTCGTCGTCATAACGCAGCCCTTCCTCGTTCAGGACTTTGAAGTCATCAACCACAATCGCGTTTTCCACGCTACCACCCAGGGCCAGGTTGTTGGCTCGGAGCATTTCGATATCACGCATGAAACCGAACGTCCGGGCTCGACTGATCTCCTTCACAAAAGAGCTCGTGGAGAGGTCCAGACAGCACTCTTTGTTACGCTCTTCAAATACCGGGTGATCAAACTCAATCGTAAAACCGACTTTGAAGCCGTCGTAGGGTTCGAAGCTGGCAAACTTACCCTCGTGCTCGATCGTAACTTTGCGTTTGATACGGATAAACTGTTTCGGCGCTTGCTGCTCCTGCAGACCCGCGGACTGAATCAGGAATACAAACGTCGCCGCACTGCCATCCATAATCGGCACCTCTTCGGCGCTTAATTCGACATAGGCATTATCGACACCCAAGCCCGCCAGCGCCGACATCAGGTGTTCAATGGTCGCCACTCGGGCATCCGCACTGACCAGATTGGTCGACATGGTCGTATCACCCACATGTTCCGCCCAGGCCAGAATCTCGACAGGGGGATCGAGATCGACACGCCGGAACACAATCCCGGTATCAACCGGAGCCGGCTGCAACGCCAGGTAGACCTTCTCTCCGGTGTGCAAACCTACACCCGAGGCCTTGATCGCGTTTTTAAGGGTTTTCTGTTTGATCATCTGCTGCACGGTTTTTAGGGTCCAAAATAAGCCAAAATAATACCTAAACCACTCTGTTTATTACAGCCAAGCGGCAGCCGGATATCGAGAACGTCCACATCCTCATCGGCACTGCTCTTGGACGCAGACATCTGCGCCTGCTCTTGCTGCGGTACTGAACCTCAATCCGCCTGCCGACGTAAAAAAGTTGGGATATCAAGAAAGTCCACGTCCTCATCGGCACCGCTCTTCGACGCGGGCATGTGCGCCTGTTCTTGCTGCGACCCTGGCTGCGACCCTGCCTGAGTGGCTGCGGCCCGCTGACGCCGGACAACGGCGGGAACATCCATCTCACTGAAATTAAGCGAGCCATCGGCGCGCCGCGCCAGCGCGTTATTAACAACTTGCATCGGCATCGGCTTGCGTCCAGCCAGTCCCGTAGCCACGACAGTTACCCGCAGTTCGTCACTCATCTCAGGATCGATCACCGTACCGATGACAACAGTTGCCTCCTCGGACGCGAACTGATGAATAATATCGCCCACCTCGCTGAATTCACCCAGCCCCAGGTCGAGCCCGGCAGTGATGTTGACCAGAATCCCCTTGGCCCCTTGCAGGTCGATATCTTCCAGCAACGGACAGTGAATAGCCGCTTCAGCAGCCAGGCGCGCGCGGTTCTCACCGCTTGCAGCGCCGGTACCCATCATCGCCATGCCCATCCCGGACATCACGGTCTTGACATCGGCAAAATCGACGTTGATCATGCCGTCGCGAATAATCAGATCGGCGATACCCTGCACTGCGCCCTGGAGCACATTGTTAGCCTCATTAAAGGCATCGGTCAGCTTGGCGTTAGGCCCCATCACTTTAAGCAACTTTTCATTGGGAACGATGATCAAAGAGTCGACGCTCTCAGCCAGCGCTTTAATCCCCTCATTGGCAACCGCCATGCGCCGCAGACCTTCAAACGGAAAGGGCTTGGTCACCACGGCTACGGTCAGGATACCCAACTCTTTGGCGATCTCGGCTACGATCGGTGCCGCGCCGGTACCCGTACCACCGCCCATGCCGGCCGTGATAAAGACCATATCCGCACCACTGAGCAGCTCTATAATATGCTCGCGATCTTCCAATGCCGCTTGCCGCCCGATCTCAGGATTCGCACCGGCTCCCAACCCCTTGGTCAGGGTATTGCCGATAGGCAGCACACTGGCATGTTTCAACTTTTTCAATGCCTGAGCATCGGTATTGGCGCAGATAAAATCAACACCATAAATATCTGTGCTCAGCATATGCTGGACTGCGTTGCCGCCACCACCACCCACGCCGATCACTTTAATAACCGCATTCTGCGGCGCATGATCCACCAGTTCAAACATGTTTTTCTCCCCTTAAACCTGTTACTCGCGGTTCATTGATGCGTAGCAATCCCTTCACATCACCGAACAGATTAAAAATTACTTTCAAACCAAACCTTGACTCTGTGCAGCACGCCCGGCCCTGCCGGTGTCTGCAGTCTCAACCGTATACCGCGCTGCTTACCGCCATTTGCGGGCAGTTCTTTTTCGGCAAAGTGCAACAGGCCAACGCTGGTTGCATAGATCGAGCTGTGCAGGATATCCTCCAGTCCATTGACGCCTTGCGGCTTGGCCAGCCGTACCGGCATATGGAAAATCTCTTCGGCCAGATCGACTGCGCCCTCCATCCGCGAGGTGCCTCCAGTCAACACGATTCCTGCGGCCACCAGATCTTCAAAACCGCTGCGCCGCAGTTCGGCCTGAACCAGGCTAAACAGCTCGTCATAGCGCGGCTCGACCACCTCGGCTAGCGCCTGACAGCTCAGATCACGCGGCGGCCGCTCACCGATGCTGGGCACTTTGACGATATCCTCGGCACTGGCCAGCTGGGCCAGCGCGCAGGCATATTTAACTTTGAGTTCTTCGGCATGCGCCGTCGGCGTGCGCAGTGCCATCGCAATATCACTGGTCACCTGATCACCGGCGATCGGTATGACGCCGGTATGACGGATAGAACCGCCAATGAAGATCGCGATATCGGTGGTACCGCCGCCGATATCCACCATGCATACGCCGAGCTCTTTTTCATCCTCGGTCAGCACCGCGTAACTCGACGCGACCTGCTCCAGCACCATCGAATCAACCTCCAGGCCGCAGCGCTGGACGCACTTTTCTATATTCTGGGCGGCATTCACGGCACAGGTGACCAGATGCACCTTAGCCTCCAGGCGCACCCCGGACATTCCCAGCGGCTCTCTGATCCCCTCCTCGTTATCAATCACATATTCTTGTGGCAAGATATGCAGGATCTTCTGGTCGGCAGGAATGGCGACAGCGCGTGCCGCGTCAATGACCCGGTCAAGATCCTCATCAACCACTTCACGATCATGGATAGCGACGATGCCGTGCGAGTTCATCGAGTTGATATGGCTGCCAGAGATTCCCACGGTGACCGAGTGGACCTTGCAGCCGGCCATCAGCTCAGCCTCTTCTAACGCCCGCTGAATCGACAACACCGTGGATTCGATGTCAATCACCACCCCTTTTTTCATCCCTCGCGAGGGATGCGAGCCGATACCCACCACCTCTATGGTGCCATCAGGCCGAACCTCGCCCACCAGCACGACCACCTTGGAGGTGCCAATATCAAGGGCAACAATCATGTTGTTATGCGGTTCCACTCTCTGCTCTCATTCATCATCTAGATGGCGATTTTTACGTCCAGCGAGCCAGGCCGCTGAACCCTGATTAATTCTGTTGTTTGACCGGAAGCTCACTCCAGGTCACCGCCAGACCGTTGCTATAGCGGGCATCAATCTGAACAATGCGATCGGCATAACGTACCAGTAGCTCGCTGTATACCTTATTGAAGCGACGTAATTTTTCGATCGCATTACCTCTGCCGATCAGCAGCCGAATACCGCTATCCAGGGTCAACGTCCAGGCCCCCCGTGCCTCCATCTGCAGACCGGTCAAGTGAATCCCCAGCGGCCGCAAGATCTGATTAAAGTCACGGTACTGAGCCATCATCGCCAATGAGCGCTGCTCAGGACCACGGAGTTGCGGCAATACCGCGAACTCTGACGGCAGGTCTCGGCTAATCGCGCCGTTCGGACTAAACACCCGCCCCTGCTCGTTAACCAGCCCCCGATCTCCCCAGCGCGCCACCGGGCGCTCTTCACGCACCCGAACCTGCAACAGATCGGGCCAGCTGCGCTGCACCTCAACCCGATTAACCCACTCCTGCTGCTCCAGTAAGCGCTTGATCGGCGCCAGCTCCTCGAGGGCGTAACTCGCTTCGACATGCCGCCACAGGCGTTGTTCCAACAATCTTGTATCCAGCTGCTGAACCGTACCGTTAATCTCTATCTGTGCCAGAGGGCGCTGTAACCAGTGCCCGACCCCTTGCCAGATAAAACCGAGCAGCAGCAACCACAGTGGCAACTGCAACCACTGCCAGAGCCGATAGGGATCCTGCAGCAGTCGTAACAACGGCATCAGTGGCGCCAGGGGTGAGGCGATCATGGTCATCAGCTTGCTGTTTCCAAAATCTTCACCACCAGCTGCTCAAAACTCAACCCGGCTTGGCGCGCAGCCATCGGCACCAGACTATGATCGGTCATTCCGGGCACGGTATTCACCTCCAGCAGCCAAAACTGACCCTGGCGATCCTGCATCAGGTCGACCCTGCCCCAGCCACGACACCCCACCGCCGCAAACGCCTGCTCGGAAAGACGTCGAATCTCAGCATCCTGTGCCGCATCCAACCCAGTATCGAAGTGATAATGGGTGTCATCAGCATGATACTTGGCTTCATAGTCATAAAATTGATGCGGTGTTTCGAGTCGAATCACCGGCAACGCCTGGCCATCGATAATACTCACGGTATATTCGGCCCCTTCAATCAGCCGCTCGGCAAACACGCAGCGATCCAACTGACTGGCTTTTTGGTACGCCGCGGCGAGCTGCTCAGCTGTATCCGCACGGGTAATACCGATACTTGAACCTTCATGATCGGGCTTCACCATCACCGGCAACATGCCTGCCAACGCCTCCCACTCAGTATTTTCAGTGAGCAGCTGGTAGCCGGGTGTCGGAAGATCCAAGCTGGCCCACAGCTGCTTGCAGCGCACCTTATCCATCCCAAGTGCGGAGGCCATTACCTCGCTGCCGGTATAGGGTTTGGCTAGCATCTGCAGTGCCCCCTGAACGGTACCATCCTCCCCTTCAGGCCCGTGCAGGGCGATAAACACCCGGTCAAAGGATTGTGCCTGCAGCTGCTGGATCGGTAATTCATCAGCCTGCTCGCCGTACAGATCGATGCCAAAGGCATCCACCCCCGCACTCAATAAGCCACGCAACACCGCAGCACCGCTGTTGAGGGACACCGCGCGCTCCGCCGAACGTCCGCCGTAAAGGACGGCGACTCGGCCAAAGCTTGCGGGGGTTCGGTTACTGGGCGCAATCACGCTCATGCTCGGTCCTCAACTTCTGCTAACGGTTGTAATTGGCGCTTGGCCAGATCCAGCGAGATCGCACCGACATCACCGGCACCCTGGGTTAGCAACAGATCACCGGGCTGCAGCAAATTTTGCAAAAGCTTGGCGATATCTGCGCCGCGCTCTACAAATATCGGATCCACCTGGCCGCGCTGCCGAATGCTACGGCACAGGCTACGTCCATCGGCACCGCTGATGGGGTCTTCACCGGCCGGATAGATATCCATCAACAGCAATACATCTGTATCGGACAGGACCTGCACAAAGTCTTCGTACAAGTCCCGGGTCCGGCTGTAGCGATGTGGCTGATAGATCATCACCAGGCGCTTCTCTGGCCAGCCCTGGCGAATCGCGGCGATGGTCGCGGCCACCTCACGCGGATGGTGGCCATAGTCATCAACCATCATCACCGCATCGGCGACCCCTTCCTGACTCTTTTGACCCGCCTTGCTACCCGGTACAGGAAAATGCCCCTGAATCTGGAAGCGCCGCCCAACCCCTGCAAACTGCGCCAGGCCATCCTGAATCGCCTGATCGCAAACCCCCTCATCGGACGCCACCGCGATGGTCGCCAGCGCATTCTGGATATTGTGCAGTCCGGGCATATTAAGCTTGATCAGCAACGGCGCCTGTGAATCCGGGCGCAGCACGGTAAAGCCTGTCTCTTATACACATCT
>SDWN01000751.1 GCA_004195305.1 Neptunomonas sp.
ACCCTTGGCTTTAAGCGGTCAACAGCCTCTTTTAAACCACTACCCTGCGGAGGTGTCGTCTCGGCAACCAGTTGCTCAAGACTCACATATTCTTTACTACAGCTTTCACACTGCTTGGGAAAAGCGCTGTCGGAAAGCGCCTGAAGCCCATCAAAGACTTCGGTTAATGTTGCTAATGCCTGCATGCCGGATCCCTCTAACATTTTTCAGACCATAACCTAATCGGACGCTTGAACCAAGAGTCGATCACTACTCCGCTGTAATTTAGAAAGAGAGCCGACCCGGTCTGATATTACAGTAGCGACAAACCACGCTGCAGGTCCGTTTGAATATCAGCCAGCGCTTCCAGCCCTACCGACACCCGAATCAGATTATCCTTGATTCCTGCCTGCTGGCGCTCTTCGGGACTTAAGCGGCCATGAGTGGTCGTAGCCGGATGGGTAATGGTCGTTTTAACATCTCCGAGATTACCGGTGATGGATATCATTCGGGTGCCATCGATCAGCGCCCAGGCTTGCGCCTGACCACCCTTGACTTCAAATGCCACGACCGCACCAAACGCGCGCTGCTGGCGTGCTGCGAGCTGATGCTGAGGATGACAGGGCAGACCACTGTAATACACTCGCTCCACCTGTGGCTGCAGCTCTAACCAGTTCGCTAACTGCAGCGCACGTTCGCTCTGCGCCAGCATCCGCAATTCAAGGGTCTCCAAGCCTTTAATAAAGACCCATGCATTAAAAGGACTCAAGCAGGCACCGCCAGTACGGACAAAACCATACACCTCCTCCATCAGCGTATCGGAACCGACCACGACCCCTCCGATACAACGCCCCTGGCCGTCCAAAAACTTGGTCGCCGAATGGATCACGATGTCGGCACCCATCGCTAAAGGCAGCTGCAATGCAGGGGTACAGAAACAGTTATCAACGGCCAACCAGGCACCTGCAGCATGCGCAACCTGCGCGATAGCGGCAATATCAGCGATCTCTGCCAATGGGTTGGACGGGGTCTCGAGAAAAAAGAGCTTGGTACTGGGTTCGACCGCACGCTGCCAGGCGTCAATATCGGTGGGATCAACATAGCTGGTACGGATACCCGCCTTGCTAAAGTATTTGTTGAAAAGCGATACCGTTGAGCCAAAGACACTGTAGGAGCAGACAATATGGTCGCCTTGACTTAACAACCCCAATCCCAGGCTCAGAATCGCTGCCATACCCGATGAGGTCGCAACAGCCCGCTCGCCACCCTCCATCGCCGCAATCCGCTGTTCAAAAATACGCACCGTCGGATTAGTAAAACGCGAATAGATATTACCGGGCTCATCGCCACCGAAGCGGGCTGCCGCTTGCGCGGCACTATTGAAGACGAAGCTTGAGGTTGGGAAAATAGGCTCGCTATGCTCGCCTTCGCTGGTACGGGTATGGCCACCGCGGATAGCCAAAGTCGCCAACTCGACATCGCGAAGATCCGAATCCAGGCGTGACGCTGGCCCTTGTGCTTTAGCGCTCATGATCTGACTCTCTGGACTTACATCTTATGGTGCAAACTATTTGCTTCGGTGCTATCGGTAGAACCGCCACCACTTTGGGCTGCATCATTACGCGTCGCATCGAGATTATCCAGATAGGCCTGATCGATATCTCCAGTGACATACTCGCCATTAAAGACTGAACAATCAAAGTGCTTGACCGGCGAACTGCCCCACTGGGTCGATTCAATCAGATCTTGCAGATCCTGGTATACGATCCAATCTGCACCGATCAACTCGCCGACCTCATCATCGGTGCGGCCATGAGCGATCAATTCGGAAACAGAAGGCATATCGATGCCATAAACATTGGGAAAACGAACAGCAGGGGCGGCGGAAGCAAAATACACTTTATTGGCGCCCATATCCCGGGCCATTTCTACAATTTTTCGCGACGTAGTGCCACGAACAATAGAATCATCGACCAGCAGCACATTCTTACCCTTAAATTCGAGCTCAATCGGGTTAAGCTTCTGACGGACGGTTTTTTCACGCAGCTCCTGTCCGGGCATGATAAAGGTTCGGCCAATATAACGATTCTTGATAAAACCTTCCCTGAATTTGACCCCTAGCCGCCCGGCCATCTCCATTGCAGCGGTGCGACTGGTATCCGGAATAGGAATAACTACGTCAATGTCATGCTCAGGATGCACGCGGAGAATTTTTTCTGCCAGCAACTCGCCTTGGCGAAGGCGCGCCTTATACACCGAGATACCATCAATAATAGAGTCCGGGCGTGCGAGATAGACAAACTCGAACAGACAGGGGCTAAGATCTGAATGTTCAGAGCACTGCCGCGTATGCACCACTCCCTCCTGTGAGATATAGATCGCCTCCCCAGGCTGCAAGTCGCGAACCCTCTTAAAACCACAGGAATCCAGCGCAACACTCTCAGAAGCAACCATATATTCGGGGCCCTGAGGAGTATCTCGCTTGCCGTACACGACCGGACGAATCCCCATAGGATCACGAAAGGCGACAATGCCGTAACCGGTAATCATACCCACCGCCGCATAACCACCGCGGCAACGGCGATGCACCTGCTCAACCGCAGTAAAGATATCTTCGGCGCAGGGGGTCAATTTCCCTAGCCGCTGCAACTCATGCGCAAAGACATTGAGCAAGACTTCAGAGTCGGAGTTGGTGTTGATATGACGCAGATCGGTGCGAAAAACATCCTCCGCCAACTCCGCAGAGTTGGTCAGGCTACCGTTGTGCGCGAGTGCAATACCGTAGGGTGAGTTGACATAAAACGGCTGTGCTTCCGCTGAGCTGGCACTTCCAGCGGTCGGATAGCGCACATGGGCGATGCCCATATTACCACGCAGATCACGCATATGCCGGGTTCGAAAAACCTCGCTGGCAAGGCCATTATCCTTGCGCAGATGAAAACGGCTGCCTTCACAGGTAACCATACCTGCGGCGTCCTGGCCTCGGTGCTGTAAGACAGTTAATGCGTCAAACAAAGCCTGGTTGACGTGATTTTTGGCAACAATACCAACAATGCCGCACATGCGGAGCACCTCATAGACTACTGATAAAAAGAAAGCCTGGCAGCACAAACTAACCACTACCACTTCACTGCTACCCCGAAGGTAGACGTATTATATGCTTATTTAGTACCGACGTTCATAATCAGCTGAGAGGCTTCACCCGCAACCTGACGGGTCCAACCTTCCATCATCTGAAAATGAGGGATCAAAGTGGATTCAGCCCACCAACGATCCTGCTTGACGGGACTCATGGCCAATAGCGCCACCGCAACGACCACCAGAATACAGCCCCTGGCGATACCAAAAACCATTCCCAGAATCCGATCTGTGCTACTCAAGCCCGTGGCTCGAACGAGCATTCCGATCAGGTTGTTTATCAGCGCGCCCGCAAACAACACCAGAACAAAAAGCAGGATAAACGCGGCCACAACCCGGGCAGAGGGCGTGTCTATATAGGCGCCCAACACGGCACTCAGCGGATCGGTAAACAACCGGGCGATCACAAACGCTGCGACCCAGATAACCAGAGACAATGCTTCTTTGACGAAACCTCGTTTAAGGCTCAATAACGCAGAAACAGAGATCAGGGCAACAACCGTCCAATCAGCCCAATTCATCAGCACCCTCCCCCAAAAAACATACCCATGATTTTAAAGCCGCGTATTCTAGCAGAGCCAGCACCCGATCCCAATCGTGTTCACTCAGGGTCGAAACCTTAATACCAAACCATCGAGCTTAAACTCGCGTTTCAACGTCTGTTTGATATTATCAATAATCGATTTCTGCAGGTCCGGCCCCACAAACACCCTGCTGAGTTCCCCTTTATCACGAATATACGCTTGGTATCCGCGTTTGAGCAAACGCTGTTGCAGAGCCTCGGCATTGGCTCGCTCTTTGAAGCTAGCCAGCTGCAACGTCCACCCGGCAGGCACGCCCTGCCGATCCAGAACCGGAACGTCCTTACCCATCGTGGATTTCGTGAGGGCCTCAGGTTTACTGGGGGGATTAGCCGAAGGTGCTAGCCTGGACGTCTCGGGCAACGCCTCGAGTAAGGGCTCGGGTGGCGGGCGCAGCAATCGCTCAGGGGTCGGGAGAGGATCTGCCAGCTCGCTAGTATCTGGGTGAGATTGGTATTGTGGCTGGTAGTGGGTGATTTCAGGAGCCGCTGGAGCCGCTGGAAGTACGGCTTGCAAGCGCCCCTGGCGCGCCCCATCGCCATCGAGCAGCATCGGCAAGAAGATCGCAGATAGCGCCAGCAATACCAGTAAGCCCAACAACCGTTCTTTAGATTGCAGTGTCACCCCTGCCCTCCTGAAGCGGCAGCAACACATCCGCCACGGTATAAAATGAACCCACTACCAAAATCCGGTCACCCACCTGACTCTGCGCCAAAGCCGCCTGACAGGCAGCCCAAGGGGTAGAGTAAGACACGCCACACACCCCTGCGGGAAGCGCAGCGATAAGCTGCTCAGCGCGACAACCTCGAGGCACGGACAGATCGGCGCATAGCCAATGATCCACGGCCGGCTCAAGAGATGCCAATGTCAACGCGCGATCCTTATCCTGCAACATCCCCAACACACACCAGGTCTTACCACCGATAGACGGCAAGCAACGCGCCAGGTAAGCAGCAGCATGGGGATTATGGGCGACATCCAATACCAATTCGCGTCCATCCCGCTCAATCCGCTGACGCCTACCGGTCAATCCTGCACCCTCCAGTCCTTGCCGAATACTGGTCTGGCTGACAGAGAGTGGCAGCAGTGAAATAACCTGTAACGCCGTGGCGGCATTCTCAAAGGGCAGCTCAGGGATAGGCAACTGCTGATACCGTAACGCGTGCCCTTGGCTTGTTAGTCCGACCCAACTCCAGGATTCAGCGCTTGTATCGGATTCAGGCTCTGGACCAAAGTTCTGCCCCCAGTGATACAGCGGACAACTCAGCGCTTGAGCCCGCGCCATAACGCTAGCAGGCATATCCTCCTCGCCGTAAACCAGCGGTGTTGCACTGCGCAGAATCCCCGCCTTCTCAAAACCCACCGCATCACGGTTATCGCCGAGCCAATCCTGGTGATCCAGTGCAATAGTGGTGATAACACTGATATCGGGATCGATGATATTCACCGCATCAAGCCTGCCGCCGAGACCCACTTCCAATAACAACAGATCCGGCTGCCACTGGCGAAACAACCAGAGCGCCGCGAGGGTACCAAACTCGAAATAGGTCAGGCTTACCCCAACTTGCTGTCGAGCCTGCTCCACAGCAGCAAAGGCATCACACAGCTGCTGATCGCTGGCGGCTTCGCCATCAAGACAGACCCGCTCGTTATAGCGTAGAAAATGCGGCGAACTGTAGGTAGCAACCCGGTACCCCTGTTGCTGCATGATCTGGCTGATATAGGCCTGGGTAGAGCCTTTGCCATTGGTCCCCGCAAGGGTAACCACAGGGCAGCCCCAGCCTTGCGTAAGCTGCATAAACTCTGCGACCCGGCTAACACGGGCCAAACCAAGCTCAATCTCGGCGGGATGCCCCGCCTCGATAAAACTCAGCCATTGCGCTAAAGACTCGGACTCTGATGTCGACATAATGCAGTTAGTCTTCTACAACGATTGCCGGCTGCTGCGTTAGCTTGGCCAGAATTGACGCCAGTTTCGTCCGCATCTGGTCGCGCTCGATAATCATATCGATAGCACCGTGTTCAAGCAGAAATTCACTGCGCTGAAACCCTTCAGGCAATTTTTCGCGAACCGTCTGTTCGATTACACGGGGGCCGGCAAAACCGATCAGTGCGTTAGGCTCGGCCACATTGAGATCACCCAGCATCGCCAGGCTGGCAGAGACACCACCAAACACAGGATCGGTCAACACGGAAATATAGGGTATACCCTCTGCCTTGAGCTTCTCCAGTGCGGCACTGGTCTTCGCCATCTGCATCAACGAGAACAGCGCCTCTTGCATCCGTGCGCCACCACTGGCCGCAAAACACACCAGCGGAATACGCTGTTCAAGACAGACATTAACCGCCCGCACAAAGCGCTCTCCGACCACTGCGCCCATGGACCCCCCCATAAACGAAAACTCAAACGCAACCGCGACCAGTTCCAGACCGTGCAACTGGCCTTTCATTGCGACAAGCGCATCTTTTTCGCCGGTTGCCTTTTGCGCCGCAAGCAAGCGGTCCTTATACCTTTTAGAGTCTTTGAACTTCAGCCTATCTACCGGCTCAATATCAGCGCCGATCTCGACCTGAGCACCTTCATCCAGAAACCATTCCAACCGCTGACGGGCATTCAGACGCATATGGTGCTTGCACTTAGGGCAAACGTTAAGATTCTTGTCCAACTCGGGACGATACAGTACCGCCGCACACTTAGGGCACTTCTTCCACAGACCTTCTGGAATATCGCTCTTCTTTCTAAACTCGGCACGGCCAAGAGAGGGAACGATTTTTTCTAACCAGTTACTCATATCAGATTATCCACTGTTATCGACTGTCTATCGATCACGGCCAAACGCCGCCGCTTAAATACTGTCCATGGCAGAACGCATCGAGGCAATAATCTCGGCGACCGCTGCCGGAATCTGCTCCGGCTGGTGTTGTAATTCGGCTATTTTATTGACCAGCACACTACCCACAATCACGCCGTCAGACACACGTGACACAGCAGCGGCCGATGCGCTATCACGAATGCCGAAACCAACCCCCACAGGAATATTTGTGTATTGGCGAATTTTGTTCACGTTCGCCTCTACGGCAGCCACATCCAACTCAGCAGATCCAGTCACCCCTTTCACGGAGACATAATAAACGTAGCCGCTGCTGGATTGACAAATCCGCTTTATACGTTCGCTGGTCGTGGTCGGGGACACCAGGAAAATAGCATCAAGCTGATGCCGACGCAGGCCTTCACAAAAATCAGTGGCCTCTTCCGGTGGCAGGTCTACCGTTAACACCCCATCGATACCGGACTGTGCCGCCTGCTCCAAGAAGCTATCGTAGCCGATCGCTTCTATGGGGTTTAGATACCCCATCAACACCACCGGCGTAACCTCATCGCGCTGACGAAACTCTCTGACCATCGCCAGCGCATCAACCAACCGAGTGCCATGGCTCAGCGCACGCTCACAGGCCAGCTGAATCACCGGACCATCAGCCATCGGGTCAGAGAACGGGATACCCAGCTCAACTATATCTGCACCGGCATCAACCAGCGCATGCATCAACCCGACAGTGACGCCAGGAACAGGATCGCCCGCAGTGATATAAGGGATCAATGCCTTGCGACCCTTATCCTTCAATCCTTGCAAGCACGCTTGGATACGACTCATTAAAACCTCAATTTATTTACGTTAGCGCACCAGCGCTAAACTTCAATGCCATCAATCTCTGCCACGGTATGGATATCTTTATCCCCCCGACCCGACAGATTAACCAGCAAAATTTGATCTTTACCCATGCCCGGAGCCATCTTAATCGCTTGAGCAATCGCATGACTCGACTCCAGCGCGGGCATAATCCCTTCAACCTGGGTCAGGGTTCGGAACGCAGCAAGGGCCTCGTCATCATTAATAGCGACATACTCAGCGCGCCCAGTATCTTTCAACCAGGCATGCTCAGGCCCCACACCCGGGTAATCAAGACCCGCTGAGACAGAGTGGGTGGCTGCAATCTGGCCGGCCTCATCTTCCATCAAGTAGGTACGATTACCATGCAGAACACCAGGACGACCCACACATAAAGGCGCCGCGTGCTGCCCGGTTTCAACGCCGTGACCACCGGCTTCAACACCAACCATGCGCACTTCAGTATCTGAAATAAAGGGATGGAAAAGACCTATCGCATTGGAACCGCCGCCGACACAGGCGATTAACGTATCGGGCATCTTGCCGGTCTGGGCTAAACACTGCTCACGCGCTTCACGACCGATTACACATTGAAAATCGCGAACCATTTTCGGGTACGGATGTGGCCCTGCGGCAGTGCCAATGATATAGAACGTCGTATCGATATTGGTGACCCAATCACGCATCGCTTCGTTCAACGCATCTTTCAACGTTTTGGTACCGGATTCGACGGGCACCACCTTGGCCCCAAGCAGCTTCATTCGATACACATTGACTGTCTGCCGGCGAATATCCTCAGAGCCCATGTAGACCACGCACTCCAACCCCAGCCGCGCAGCGACTGTCGCTGTCGCCACACCGTGCTGACCGGCCCCAGTCTCGGCAATCACCCGAGGCTTACCCATATGCTTGGCCAGCAGCGCCTGCCCAATGGTGTTATTGACCTTATGCGCACCGGTATGATTAAGATCTTCACGCTTGAGATAAATCTGGGCACCGCCCAACTCTCGGCTCAAGCGCTCGGCATGGTAAAGTGGCGATGGACGCCCCACATAATGGGTCAGATCCTTATCAAACGCCTGCTGAAACTCGTCGGTTTTGCTGAGGCGCTCATAAAGCTCGGTGAGCTCCTCTAACGCACTCATCAGCGTTTCGGATGCAAACCGCCCCCCATAAGGCCCGAAATGCCCCAGCGCATCAGGCAACTGCATCAACTGCTGGGTATCAATATCTGTCGGCACGTGCCACCTCATCTATAAATCGTTGTACTAAATCAATATCCTTGATGCCCTTAGCGGCTTCAACTCCGCCGCTGACATCAACAGCATAAGGCCTCACCTGAGTAACGGCCTGAGCCACATTCGCAATCGTCAACCCACCCGCCAGAATCAGCGGTAGAGACAGATCTGCATCCAGCAGCTTCCAGTCGAACGTTTCTCCGGTACCGCCAGGAACACCCGGCTTGTAGGCATCGCACAACAGCCCACGCGCATCAACATAATGCTCAGCTTGCTGCCGCAGATTCAACCCGGGGCGCACCCGAAGCGCCTTGATATACGGCCTGCCAAATTGACGGCAAAAATCGGCGTCTTCATCGCCATGAAACTGCAGCAGACCGATCGGCAACTGTTGCAAAATATGTTTTATGCGCGACGCTTGCTCATCGACAAACAGCGCGGTCACCGTCACAAATGCGGGCAAGGCCGCACAGATCGATACGGCTTGCTCGATAGAGACCGAACGCGGGCTGGACGGATAAAACACCAGGCCGATACTATCGACTCCCGCCTGCGCTACCCGACACGCATCCTCAGCCTGAGTCAGACCACACACCTTGATCCGAGTCCTCACTGTCCGCCACCCCAATTGCAAAGCGGAAATAGTACCAGAACACGGTAAGGTTGGTTAGCCGAACTGAGGTAAAAATAACGGCCCGAGCTCGGATTCTGGCAACCCATGCTCAGCAGGGTACTTAACATCAACAAAGTACAGGCCAAAAGGGGGCGCTGTCACGCCACCCTGACGCCGATCACGCGCATCCAGAACCTGCCTGGCCCACTCCGGCTCAGCCTCTCCGGCGCCAATTTTCATCAACACACCGGCAAAATTACGAATCATGTGATGCAAAAACGCATTGGCACTGACATCCAGGACGATCAGGTTTCCGATTCGACGGACCTCAAACCGCCTGACCTCCCGAACCGGACTATGCGACTGACAACCCACTGCACGGTAAGAGCTAAAATCATGCCTTCCGAGGAGAAAATTAGCGGCCTGCTGCATCCGCTTTTCATCCAGCGGCTGATACGCCCAGGTCAACTGGCGATTTAGCAGCGCAGGCTTGACCGGCGCACTATAGATAACATAACGATAACGCCGTTCCAACGCCGAGAAACGCGCATGAAAGCGATCCGAAACAGGCTTGGCCCAACGGATATTGATATCGTAGGGCATATTAGTATTAGTACCCAGAACCCAGGCACGCTCACTGCGAACCGCATGCGTATCAACGTGAATTATCTGA
>SDWN01000227.1 GCA_004195305.1 Neptunomonas sp.
TTTTGTCAAATAGAACCACTATTCTTCGCAAATGACCGAATAATCTGACTCAAAATGAGCCTCTCTCGCTACGATCGCTATTCTCGGACAACCTCCTAGCGCCCTCGCCCTGAGTTAAGTTGGGTCCACGAAGAAGTCACGCTCTGCGCCCTGTCCGGGCACGACAACCACATCTGATTGTTCGGAAAAGAGCGAAAAGGTTGCTGTTCCTGTTGGCATGTTATCCACCTCCTGGTCGTCGTTCTGGCCCAGACAGCTATACCCCAGGCTGTAGGAACCTGCGGCAACGAAGCCAAATTCATATTCATAAACCGTGTTGCCCTCAGCATCCAGCACCTCCTCGACCGCAGAGGCCGCTAGCGGCGCAACTTCCATTGCCACGACTTGCTCGGCAAGCCGGAAATCGACCATCTGCTTGATCTCCGGATCAATGCTCGACACAAGCGCTGAGTTATTGGGGTAGAGATAGACGCGATCCCCAAATTCGCCTCCGGCATCAGCCTGACAATCCGCTCTGAGCGTACTGCCAATTTGACCCGATATCGATCCCACTTCCGCGTTATTAATGATCTGTACAGCGGTGGGTTTGAGGGTCCAATAGGCTTTATCGCCGCGTGGGCTTAACAGGCCCTTTTCGAGATTAAACTCTGCCACATAGTTATTCTCACCGGCAGCGATGGTGAAGGGCTTATTGAAGAACAACCGCCCCGTCCCATTTTCTTCATCAACTCCTTCTTCATCAACGCCCCCTACTCCGCCACAGGAGCCATTACTGTTGGTCACCAGACCTTCCATCGTTCCTGAGGTCTCAACAAAAGATTTGCTAGGGTCGGCGCCCGTATTATTGAGGACATAGATACACAGTTGATAATCCCCAACAGGGACCTGCTTACCGCTGATCAGCCCCTCGATAGCCGCACCGGTAAACTGCATCAAGTCCACCTGTTGAGGGGCGCCGTTATCACTGACATCAAACGAAAAAACCTGCTCGCCTTTTAACACGACCTGTTTAAACGCAACGGTAACGCCGGTCACATTCGCCGGATTGTCAGACACGCCTAAAGAAAATGTCCCTGTCGTCGCGCCACCACCCGTGCCCCCGCCACAAGCAACCAAGAGCCCAATCAGGGGAAGCGATAAAGCCGATTTAAGAGTAACCATAGTGAACCTATTAATTGAATGGATATATGCGACCTTGCTAAGGTTAACAAGTCTCACGTCAAAAGTGTACGAACAACCCAAACCAGAGAAAAACGCAGGCACCTATCCAGCCAGGAAAACTACAAAATGAGACCTTAAGGCTTGGGATGAGACCTTATTACCCGACCACAACACTGCACTGCCGCACATCGACTGTGCGATACTTGCCTTTTTATTATGACAGACCGGATAAGAGTTGCATCGATGGGAATATCAGGGATCAGTTTGATTATCGCCATGCTGTTGTGGGCGAGTTCCTTTATCGCCCTGAAGCTGGCGTTTCAGGTATATGATCCGATGGTCGTGATTTTCGGCCGCATGCTGGTAGCCTCCATCTGTCTGTTAGTGGTTTTTCCAAAAATCTGGAAATTCGACTATCGACACGGTGATATAAAGTATCTGCTGCTGATGGCGGTGAGTGAGCCCTGTTTGTACTTTTTGTTTGAGGCGGCGGCACTGGAAAACACCAGTGCGTCGCAAGCGGGAATGATCACCTCGTTGCTGCCGTTGCTGGTGGCCATAGGGGCCTACAGCGTCTTTAGCGAACGGATCCACCGCAATATGTTGCTCGGGTTTGGGCTGGCCATCAGCGGTGCCGCCCTGCTGACGGTTGCGGCAGAGGCGGATACGTGGATCGGCAGCCTGTTCTTCTTCCCGTTTCTGTTTCTGCCTAGCACCCAACTGCCGCTGGGCGTCGATTCCCAGGGACTGGGCGCGATCATCTACCTGGGCACGCTGGTCAATATCGGCGCTTACGGCCTGTATAATTATGCGGTCTCGCGGGTGCCCGTCAGTCAGGCATCGGCATACATCAATCTGATCCCGGTGTTTACCCTGCTGCTGGCGTTGGCGCTGCTCGGCGAGTCTCTTAACACGCTGCAGTGGCTGGCCTCGCTGCTGGTCTTTGGCGGTGTCTGGTTGAGCCAGCACCGCCCCGCTAACGGAGCGTTGGTCGCAGCGATTTAAGCCGCTAACCAATCCTCGCAACCACAAACAAACCGGGCAGATCCCGACTGGCTGCGCTGAGATTGCTAGCAGGCTGCACGTCAGACATTAGCTCACTATTTGCCAAACTCCTCCTCATGTAACCAGGCCGCATGTTTGGGGGCTTTCTTGGTTTTCGACCACTCCTCCAGCATCAGCGGTGCAACCCGCTTCAGTTCGGCCATCTGCTCATCGGTACCGGTCAGGCACGTCAGCTCCAACCGATGACCGTTGGGATCGAAGAAGTAGATCGATTTGATGATGCCGTGGTTGGTAGGGCCCAGTACGTCCAGCCCCTTGCCCTGAAGCTCCTCTTTGGCTGCCAATAGGGCCTCCTCACTCTCGATCTGGAAGGCGATATGTTGGGTCCACTCAGGGGTGTTGGGATCACGACTCATCTCCGGTGAGTTGGGCAGCTCAAAAAACGCCAGGATATTGCCCTGCCCCGCATCCAAAAACAGATGCATATAGGGATCAGGTGCCTTGGTTGAGGGTACTTTGTCCTCGGCGATCGCCACCAGGAAATCCATATGGAGCATCTCCTGATAGAACTCGACGGTTTCTTTGGCATCCTTGCAGCGGTAAGCGACATGGTGAATCTGTTGCAGCTTGATCATTTTCATTACCTATCTATCAGTGTGTTACGTTTTTTATTGTGATTAACTTCCAATTTAGGCAGTCGCAGGGCGGACCACCAATACTCTGAAAACAGCGAAAGCGATCA
>SDWN01000515.1 GCA_004195305.1 Neptunomonas sp.
GCCCGAATCCTAACGCCAGAGTCACTTCGAGCAGATTAAACAGGGTCGATTTACCAGCGCCCTGCGCACCATTAATACCCACCACTAAGGGGCCGGTATGGCGCGCCCTATGTTCCATGATCCATGCGGCCATAGGCACATAGATCGACTCCAGCACCTCAACCAATCCGATATCAACCTTGAGTGACTCCAGGGTTTTAGAAAAATCGGCCTCGACTGCCGCCACCACCTCGGTGCGCTTCTGCTGGGTTTGGAACAGTTGCTCTGTAGGCCAGGATGTCAATACTGCCATCGCTATCTCTCCCTTTACAGGTTACGCGCAATCATTGCTAACTTTACTCTGTCGAAGCCATGCCACCACCGCTTGAATCTGCTGCGACTCCATAAGAGAGGGGGCATGCCCGATCCCGGAACACCGGGTCAGATCCAACGTTGGCTGAAGTTGCTGCATCCGGGCCACGGTATCGGCACTGAGCACATCTGACGCCTCACCCCAGAGTAACTGCTGCGGACAGCGCACTTGCTGCCAGAGTGTCCAAAGATCGATATCTTCAGCCGCCAGCGCGCGCGTATACTCGCCGATGGTCGGATCATAATGTAGTGCCAGCGTCCCATCGCTACATCGCCGCACACCCTGACGTGCCAAATGCTGCCACTGTTTATCCGACAATCCGGCAAAGGCCGGATACAGCTCTCGCAGATGTGTCTCAACCGCATCGACCGATTCAAAGCGTGGATCCTGGCCAACGTAGCCTGCGATACGCTGCAGCGCGTCCTGACTAACAAAAGCACCGATATCATTCAATACCAGGCGCCTGATCGGTGAGTTGGGGTATGCGGCCAGCGCCATACCGATCAGCCCCCCCATCGAGGTACCAATCCAATCCACTTGTTTAACGTTAAGCCGGGCAAGCAGGGCGACCATATCCTGCAGATACTGGGGCATTGCATAGGGGCTGCCCACAGGTAACCAGTCGCTCTGCCCACGGCCAACGATATCCGGGCAGACTACGCGGTAATCGCGCGAAAGTGCCAGCGCTAACTCATCAAAATCCCGGCTATTGCGCGCTAAGCCGTGCACGCAGACTAAGACACGCTCATTCTCAACCGCGCCCCATTCGTGATAAACCACCCGATGAAACCCCTGCGGGTTTAGAGAAAGAAAACTCTCGGTTCGCATGCGTCTTCTCCTATGCAGCACTAAGACGGAACATAACACAATTACCACCCTGTACCGGTCTCCAAGCTGGCCTTATAAGGCAAAGGACAGATAGATCAGCAAATTTTAAGGGCGATGGATAAATAGCTACGGAACCTATTTGTTCATCCGGTGAATAGGCGACGCAAGGATGCGTCAACATGGACCGAAGACCCATGCTAGCCCCTGAAAACAAAGCAGCTCCACGCAACGGCGGTTGGTTTTAGTGGCGATGGACAAATAGGCAGGGAACCTATTTGTCCACCAGGTAAGAGTTTGATCCGAAGCGTGTCTTCAGCAAAATAACGACAGCTGTTGACCGGCAGAGACCTGGTCCGGCTCCCCCAGCCTAACACCCACCCCGAGCAACCGCACCGGGCGACTGCGGCGCTGAAAACCCTGCGCAAGCAACGCCTGAAACAGGTCTGGCGAACCAACACCCGCGGAATTAGACTCTACCGTGGTCTGGATAAAATCATCAAATTTCAGCTTAACCAGGGTTCCGGTAATCGAATACTCAGAATGGATCGCCTCTACGCGTCGCTGCAAACGCTGCATAAGAACCGGTAACGCATCGATACAGGAGTCAAGATCGGTCAGATCCTGAAGATACGTTTGTTCAACACTGACACTCTTACGCCGCCGATCAATACGTACCGGGCGATCATCGATTCCCCGACACATCGGGTAGAGCCGCTCGCCAAAACTCCCTAACCACAACCTCAGCTCCGCACGCTCAAAGCGGCGCAGATCCTGACAGGTTTGGACACCTCGCTGCTGCAGTTTGGCACTCATCGCTGGACCCACCCCATAAATCCGCGCCACCGGCAAGCGGGCCACAAATGCATCCACCTCAGCAGGTGTAATCACACAGAGGCCGTCGGGCTTATTCCAATCGCTGGCGATCTTGGCTATAAATTTGTTTGGAGCCACCCCAGCCGAGATGGTGATACCAACCTGTTCATACACCTGCTGACGGATCTGTTGCGCCATTCGGGTTGCACTGCCACCACAGTGAATACTGTGACTAACATCTAAAAAAGCTTCATCCAGAGACAGCGGCTCTACCAGATCGGTGTATTGGCGAAAGATAGCACCGATCTGCTCTGACGCCTGCCGATACTTATCCATATTACCGGGTAAGATCAACAGCTGGGGACAGAGCTTCGTAGCTGTTGCCGAAGCCATTGCAGAGCGCACGCCAAAGCGCCGAGCCAGATAATTACAGGTCGAGATTACCCCCCGACGGCCCGGATCCCCCCCAATAGCCATCGGCACCTGCTGCAACCGAGGGTCATCGCGCATCTCTACCGCTGCAAAGAAGCAATCACAATCAGCGTGAATGATTTTACGTTGATACTCAGGCACTGAATTTTACCGGTCATTAACAACATCTTATAAACAATAAGTGAACATATTGAATTATTCGACGGCGATACAAGCACTACCACCTAACAACCACACTACTGTATATAAACACAGCACCATCGGCAAGAGCATCTACATACCTCTTTAGGTAGCACGGATTCTGTCGCAAAGGCTTCGGTGATTACGCTGAGGTCTGTTAATTGGACACCCTGATTCAACGACTGACCAGCCCGCGTCAAGGCCACTGTGCATGATCACACTGTAGCAGGAGAGACTGATGCTTCAGGTGAGCGAAGAGTTCCGAAGAGGGCCAAACCGGACACCTATACGCATGAAAATAACATTTAACAACAAACTATTAACGACACTTTGCGGCAACCGGCCAGCCCTCAGCTAGTAGGACGACGCAGTGCTATGCTGCGTCCAGCCAGCGCCGGAAACTCTAAGCCCGCATGAGCCAGCTGCACCGCATCAACCAGAGATTGAGTCTGCATTAAAAAGGGGGCTGCTCGTTTAGCCGCCATATCCATATGCAACAACAGCGTTTCCATCGCGGCCAACTCATCTCCGCTATCAGCTTGAAACATGCGAAAATAAACCCGCAGCTTCTTAGCATCACTCTCCAGCAGCTGCACCTCTACTCGCAGCGGCTCCCCGCCACTCACCTCTTGAAGATAGTGAACCATGCTCTGCAAGGTATAAATAGATACCTGATGCTGCTCTCTAAAAGCCTCATCCAAGCCGATACGGAGCATAAATTCATCGATCGCCTTACTAAATACCAGCACGTAACAGGCATCGTTCATGTGTCCGTTATAATCGATCCAATCAGCACTGACCTGCCCGTTAAAAACCACCATTGTTGTCATTGTTCGAACCTCTCTTATTGTTAAACCAATTATGCTCGAAGGCTGTTGAAGCAATTTTGAAAAGATTGTGCCTACTCAGCCGATGCTAATCGACCGCCCTATATAAATTTGACTGTAAGCGCATATTAGCTGTTAAATTTCGACATGCTATCCACTTGAGAATTGTTCCAGGTACAAAAGATGTTTGGAGATAGGCCGCTCAATTACCCCCAAAAAATCAGCTTTCTGTTAGTGCCAGGGTTCTCCCTGTTCGGCCTGACCTCGATGCTTGCCCCACTCCGTCACGCCAATCGAACCAGTAATCGCGAACTGTATCTGTGGCAATTGATATCGGAACAGGGCGGCCTGCTCAGCAGCAGCGACGGCATTGAAATCATGTGCAACGCCAGTATTCGTGATGTAGCTAATTGCGAAACCCTGATTGTTTGTGCCGGCGACAACCCCGACGAACGAATCACGCCAGCCCTGCTTGGTTTTATCCGCCAACAGGCCAGCCATGGCGCTGATATCGGCAGCCAGGATACCGCCGCTTATATCACGGCGGCGGCAGGTGTGCTTGATGGCTACCGCACCACCATCCACTGGGAGATTCTACAAAGCACCGCACAACACTATCCCAAACTACAACTGGTGCAAGAGCTGCTCGTGGTGGATCGCAAACGTTTCTCCTGCCCCGGCGCCCTTTCCGGCCTGGATATGATGCTGCACCTGATCAATACCCAGCATGGCAGAGGCCTGTCCACCGCTGTGGCCGACGAGCTGATCTCTACCCACAAACGCGCTCATACGGACTCTCAACGCACCTCTTTGCAGAAGCGTCTCGAAAGCCGTAATCCACACCTGGTAGATGCCGTTATATTGATGGAGCGCAATATCGAGGAGCCCCTCAGCATTCCGGAACTGGCTGAACATCTGGGGATCTCTGACCGCGAGCTGGAGCGCCTGTTTAAACACTATCTGCAGGCAACACCCAGCACCTTTTATCGCAATGTCCGCCTCGACCAGGCCCGCTGGATGCTGCAACAAACCACCGATAGTGTCACCAGCATCTCGGTCGCCTGTGGTTTTGCCTCCCTGGCCCACTTCAGCCGTTGTTATCTGCAGTATTTCAGCAAAAATCCGAGCCAGGAACGCTAGAAATCAGCCTGTGAATTGTCGATATTGGCGTTCATTCGGTCCATGCCTTTCAGGGTGATGCGTTCATGCTTGTCGAAGAGGGTCAGGCGGCAGCTCTCTGTCGAGATTGGATTACGGCAGCATCGCACCTTCAATAATCAGACCCGCAAGTACTGAACCTTATCCAGTTGCGACAGCTCCTCTAGATCTGTGACAACTTGACCTTATTGTCGCCTGCAGACAAATTATATTCGCCAAATGTCAAATAGATCCCATTAGGAAGTATAAATTGAATAGCAATCCAGCAACTGAGCGAACTCTCAAAGGGTCCCGGCCGCTGAGGTGATAAAGCCATATAATAAGAGACACCAATGCCATGAATCAGGATGTAATAATCACCTGCGCCGTCAACGGCGCTGCCGATACGGCCAGCCGTAACCCCCATGTTCCGGTAACCCCCGAAGAGATCGCCAACGCGGCAATTCAAGCCTGGAATGCCGGGGCAGCCATCGCCCATATCCATGTTCGCGACCCTGACACCACCCAAGGCTCGCGCCGGGTAGATCTCTACGCCGAGGTTTGCGAACGACTGCGTGCTTCTGATTGCGACATCATCATCAATCTGACCGCCGGTATGGGCGGTGACTTGTATATCGGTTCAGACGCGAACCCGACGGCCTTTACTGAAGAGACAGACCTGGTCGGTGCCAGCGAGCGTCTTATTCACATCGAAGAGCTGAAACCGGAGATCTGCACGCTGGATTGCGGCTCACTCAACTTCGGCGACAGCAATCTGGTGTATGTATCCACTCCGGAGATGCTGCGCCAGGGGGCTGCTCGCATCAAGCAGCTGGACGTCACCGTTGAACTGGAGATCTTCGACACCGGCAACCTCTGGTTTGCACTGCAGATGATGAAAGAAGGGTTACTGGATGACAACGCCATGTTCCAGCTTTGTCAGGGCATCCCCTGGGGCGCGCCACCGGAATTCAGCCTATTGAAGGGCATGGTGGATATGCTGCCCACAGGGACTAACTGGACCGCCTTCGCGCTGGGTCGAAACCAGCTGCCATGGGTCGCTCAGTCGGCACTGCTAGGTGGTCATGTCCGCGTCGGCCTGGAAGACAATCTCTATCTTGGTAAGGGCAAATTAGCCAGCAACGGCCAGTTGGTCGAGCGCTCGGTCAACATCATCGAAAACATGGGAGGCCGGATTCTGAGCCCCACCGAAGCCCGTAACAAATTACGCCTTCGTGGCACTCAGTAACAGCAGAGGACAGATCATGAGCCGACCTAACCCTAATCAAGTAACCAAAGCCGGCGTATTGGGTACCGGTGTCATCGGTGGTGCCTGGGCGCTGCATTTCCTGCGCATGGGCATGGATGTTGTCGCCTACGACCCGGGCCCCAACGCCCGTGAAAAGCTGTTGGCGATGGTCGAGCACATCTGGCCGACCTTGGTAAAGCTGGGGCTGCGCGAAGGAGCCAGCCCGCAACGCCTGCGTTTCGCCGCCAGCCTGGAAGAGCTGGTCAACAGCGTCGAAGTCATTCAGGAAAGTACCCCGGAAAACCTGGAGGCAAAACGCGCCCTGTTCGCCGAGTTAGACCGCATCACTCCACCAGACGTCGTCATTATCTCCAGCACCTCCGGTTTTGCGATGTCGGACATGGCGGTTGATCTGCAGCATCAAGCTGACCGATTCGTCGTGGGCCACCCCTTCAATCCGCCCTACCTGATGCCCTTCTGCGAGGTCTGCGGCGGCGAGCGCACCAGCCAGGAGGTCGTCGACTGGACCGCCGCATTCTACGAAGCGATCGAGAAGAAAGTCGCCAAAATGAACAAGGAGCTCCCTGGGTTTATTGGCAACCGACTCCAGGAGGCGCTTTGGCGTGAAGCCCTGCACATGGTTGCTAACAACGAATGCTCCGTTGAGGATATCGATAAGGCAATCGCCTATGGCCCCGGTATGCGCTGGGCCATCATGGGCCACTGCCTAACCTTTCACCTGGGTGGAGGTCAGGGCGGCATGGCCCACCTGCTGGATCACTTTGAAGATTCGCTCGAAGAGCCCTGGACCCGTCTACAGGCGCCCAAACTGACCCAACAGCTGAAAGACGACATGGTCGCGGGCTGCTTAAATCAGGCCAATGGTGCCTCTATTAATGACCTAATTCTAGAGCGCGACGACTGTTTAATCCGTATCATGGCAACCTTAAAAGAATACCGTGAAGAGAAAGGTATCACGCGCTAATACACGACTCAGCCCTATCCGCCCTGGACTGAGAATTGGCTACATTGCCGCCGCATAATCGCCGGTAGACCGTCAAAATAAAAATATAAATCGTCGGCCCTGGGATGGGGTCGATCGGTTTTAACAGGTGCGCCAAATGATGAGACAGACAACCGTCAGACCCGCGATCGAATGTCGCAATGTCTGGAAAATTTTCGGCAAACGCGCCGATGAAGCCCTCGAGGCTGTGAAAACGCGCGGCCTGAGTAAAGAGCAGGTGCACGACGAATATGATTGCGTCGTCGGCGTGGCAGACGCTTCCTTCCACGCCGACGAAGGTGAAATCTTCTGCATCATGGGCCTGTCAGGCAGTGGCAAATCGACGCTGGTACGCCACATTAATCGCCTGATCGAACCCACTGCCGGAGATATCCTCATCGGCGATGAGGATATCAATGCGTTGAATGCCGAACAATTACGCCAAATCCGGGCAGAGAAGATCGGCATGGTGTTCCAGCATACCGCCCTGCTGCCCCACCGTACCGTACGGGAAAATGTGGCACTTAGTCTTGAACTGCGTAACGTCGATGAACAACATCGTCTCAAGATCGCCGAACAAAAACTGGCCTTAGTGCAATTGAACGGCTGGGGCGACCGACTGCCCGCAGAGCTTTCCGGTGGGATGCAACAACGTGTCGGCTTGGCACGCGCCATGGCGGCCGATCCGGAGATTCTGTTAATGGACGAACCCTTCAGTGCCTTAGACCCATTGATCCGTCGCCAGCTGCAGGACCAGTTTCTGGAACTGTCCCATTCGATGAAGAAAACCACCCTGTTTATCACCCATGATCTGGATGAAGCGATCCGCATCGGCCATCGCATCGCGATCATGAAAGACGGAGAGATCGTCCAGATCGGTACCCCCGAAGAGATTATCACCGCGCCCGCCAACGATTATGTGGCGGAATTTGTAAAGAATATCTCCCGACTGAAACTCGTGTTCGCCCATACGGTGATGCAGCCGCTGCAGGACTACCTTAGGGCGCATGATCTGGATATCAGCCGCTGCCCCACCGCATCCCAAGATGCGGATCTGGATCATCTGATCAATCTGGCGGTTGATCATGATGAACCGATCGTGGTTCTGGATGATGGCACAGCGGTAGGTGTCGTCACTAAACGGCTATTACTGCGCGGTATTCAAGGGGGAGTGGACGATGAGTAATACGCTACACCAACCATTAGATAACCGTGAAGCAGAGCAACTGAAGACTTTTCTGGTTAGCTCCACCGACTATTATCTGCACCAGTTTGAACTGATCGCTCAGGGGAAGAAGTACAGTCTGAATCTGGCTGCGGTACTGTTCGGTCCACTCTGGGCCGCTAGCCGCAATGTCTGGGTCCTATTCTGGCTGCTGGCTGTCACGGATGTCGCAGCGCTGGTGATTATCGCCCGCAGTCTGTGGGGCGCTGAACTCTATCCCGAAGCCAGCCTCGCCTTGGGTGTCGGCCTGCTGTTAATGTTCCGCAGTGTCGGTGGCTGCGTAGCCAACCGTCTTTACCACCACTATTTTAACCAGTGGCGCATTAACCCCTGTCAACAGTGCGGTGCCAGCCCGCAGCGCATCGGTATCGGCACCCTGCTTATGCTGGCGACCTACCCGCTGACCATCTATCGCTTCAGCGCACCCAACGTAGCTGGTTTCGTGGAGACCTTTCCCACGTCTCGCAAGATCGCCTCCAATACCGCGCATGGGATCGACGCTGCGGTTGACTGGCTAACGATCACCTTCGAGGGTCTCTTCGACTCCATCACCTGGGCAATCCGAGGGATGCTGGACTTCCTGGAACTGTTGTTTATCGGCACTCCCTGGCCGGTCATGGCATTACTGCTGATACTGCTGGCTTGGAAAGCAGCGGGCTGGCGGGTTGTGCTCTTTACCGCCGGAGCATTGTCCTACCTCGGCTTCTTCGGTTTCTGGGATAAGGCCATGAGCACCATGGCGCTGGTCGGTGCCTCGGTCTTTATCTGCCTGATGATCGGTGCGCCTTTGGGCGTTTTTGCCGCCAGAAATCCGCGTTTCAATGCGATATTGAATCCGATTCTGGATCTGATGCAGACCATGCCGAGCTTTGTCTACCTGATCCCAGCGATCGCGTTCTTCTCCGTCGGCAAGCCGCCAGCGGTACTGGCCACCGTGGTATTCGCCATGCCGCCGATGATTCGCCTGACCACCCTGGGTATCCAACAAGTGAGCCCCTCGGTGATCGAGGCGATGCTGGCCTTCGGCGCCAGCCCCCGGCAGATCCTGTTCAAAGCACAGCTGCCACTCGCAATACCTTCGATCATGGCAGGCATCAACCAGAGCATCATGATGAGTCTGTCAATGGTGGTCGTCGCGGCCCTGATCGGCGCCGGTGGCCTGGGCTATGACGTACTCTTTTCGCTGCAACACCTGGAAGCGGGCAAAGGTCTGCTGGCGGGACTCGCCATCGTGCTCTGCGCCATGATTCTGGACCGGATTATTCAGGGGCGTCATAAACGATCCTGATAACAAAACGCTTGACGATAATTCATAACGCACAAAAAACCACGTGTAAAGAGCCCATGGCGTCAACCTGACGCCACGTGCCTTCGCTTGAAGGCTATCAAAAATAAAAAGAGGAAACTGCAATGAAAAACCTGTTCAAAACTGTGAGCTTAGCTGCTGCCTTAGGGCTAGGCCTCGCGCAAGGTGTAGCGGCCAAGGAGACTGTAGTTATTGGCGAAGTCAGTTGGGACGCATCCCTGGCCATTGAAAACGTGCTCAAGGTGCTGATGGAAAAACATCTTGACGTCAATGTCGAAATCATCGCTGCAGATCAGGCGGCAATCTGGTC
>SDWN01000517.1 GCA_004195305.1 Neptunomonas sp.
CCATGGCTCTCGGGGCATACCGTACATCCTGTACATCGCCCCTACCGCCATCCATGGCTCTCGGGGCATACCGTACATCCTGTACATAAAACGGCCTCAACTGAGGCCGCTTTAATGTACGTGGCTATCATGCCTACTTGACGACTTTAAGCGCAGGACGCGCCTTCTTCGTCGCCTCTTTACTTTTCCCAGAGAGAGCCTTAACCGAACCAGCATTCTGCTCCGGAGACTGGGGAGCACCGGGTTCGCGACCAAAGCTCATCCCCTGGCCGGTCTCTTTGGAGTAGATCGCCATCACCGCTACCGCGGGAACATAAACCTGCATCGGCATACCCGAAAAGCGCGCACTGAAACTAATCGCGTCATTATCCATCACCAGCTGCTGCACCGCCGATAGCGAGATATTGAGTACGATCTGGCCCTCACTTACAAACTCCTGGGGTACATCGACCCCCTGGATAGCCACATCCACCACGATATAAGGTGTTTGCAGGTTGTCCATGATCCACTCATGCAGGGATCGAATCAAATAGGGACGGCTGGGGGTCATTTTGTGCTCCAACGAACAGCTCGATACAGGAACCGCAATAATACCTTAAAACACCTCCTAATTTGATATCCGTTGTTAATTCTCAGCGCCGCTGCTGGGACGCAGGTATGCCGTTGTTGTCGGGAACTGACAACGGCCCATGACTCTCGGGGCATACGACCCACATGGATGTGGGAAGTGCCGAAAACGCAGGAGCAGTTTTCAGCACGTACATCCTGTACATAGCCAAAAAAAAGGATGCTTTCGCATCCCTTGGTTATCTGAGCAGATACGGGGCTATCAGTGCATCTCATGCTCAGCTTCGGACAAACTTTCTTGGAACGACTCTCGCTCAAACACACGCTCCATATATTTGAGCAATGGCTTGGCCTGCGGTGGAAGCTCCACTCCCAGCATCGTCAGACGCCAGAGGATCGGTGCCAGGCAGCAGTCCACGAGAGTGAACTCCTCACTCATAAAATAAGGCTTATCGGCAAAGATAGGCGCAATAGCCACCATCCCGTCGGTTAACTCTTTACGCGCAACATCAACCGCATCCGCATCCTCGGAGGTCAGAATAATATCGATCAAACGACACCAGTCCTTCTCGATTCGACGAATATACTGACGACTTTCGGCACGCGCTACCGGATAAACCGGTAACAGAGGGGGGTGCGGAAAGCGCTCGTCCAGATACTCCATCATAATATTGGCCTCATACAGAACCAACTCACGATCAACGAGCGTCGGCAGGCTCTTGTATGGATTAATATCAGCCAGTTCCTGTGGCTCACCTTCCAGATCCGTATCAATAATATCTACAGCTACACCTTTTTCCGCCAACACGATGCGGACCCGATGACTGAAATGATCAGCACCATCAGAAAAGAAGGTCATTGAGGAACGTTTTGCCGTTACACCCATCTCGTTCACCTTGCAAAATTCACAGAGTTATATAAACAGAAAACGCGGCCTGCTCAAACAGCAGGCCGCGTAAGATCAGAACACAGACTACCTGCGTCTAATTAGTGCTTCTCTCTCCAAGAACCACTCTTAACATCCTTCCAGTATTCCTTCTTCAACAGATAAGCGAAGACGAACAGGATAGCCAAGAAGATCAGCACTTTAATACCTATTTTGCCACTCACCATCTTCGACGGCTCGCCAACATAGGCCAGGAAGTTGGTCAGGTCGTACATCGCCGTATCGAACTCTGCAGGCGTCATGCTTCCTGCCTTAACCAGCTCGAGCTCAGCGCAATGCTCATCCTTACAGGCCTGAACACCCTGCATCCCTTCCAGCACATTGGGCATACCCACGTCTGCGAACACCTTGTTGTTCACACCCCAGGGACGCTCCGGATCAACGTAGAAGCTGTGCAGAAAGGTGTAAACCCAAGCCGGACCGCGCAGACGTGCTTCCAACGACAGATCGGGTGGTGGGGCACCAAACCAGGAGGTGGCGTTGGCGGTACTCATGGCGATCGTCATCTGATCACCAATCTTGCTGTCACCGCGAACCAGATTTTTCAGGACAAAGTCCTTGTCCATCTCCAGGTCATCCGCAGCGCGCTCGTAGCGCTGGTACTTGGCAGAGTGACAACCCATACAGTTCTCGACAAACAGCTTCATACCATTTTGCAGCGATGCCTTGTCTTCCAGGTTCGTCTCAAAAGGCAAGAGTGGAACCTTGGCCCCTGCAGCCATAACAGCCATCGGCATCAAGGCAATAAGGAGTGCGATAAATTGCTTTTTCATTAGCCTGTCACCCTCTCTGGTACGGGTTTAGTAGAGTCAATCTTACTGTACCAAGGCATGGCCAGGAAGAAAACGAAGTACGCCACAGTCGCCACAGGTGCCAACCATGCAGGCTGCGACGCCGGAGGCAATGCACCACAGACGCCCAAGACAACAAATGAAACGGCAAATACAGCCAGCATCACCTTGGAGATCATGCCTTTGTAGCGGATCGATTTAACCGGACTACGGTCCAGCCAGGGCAGCACAAACAGGACTGCAATACCCGCACCCATAACGATCACACCCCATAATTTGGCATCGACGCCAAACAGCGGGTAGGTGACCGCACGCAACATGGCATAGAAGGGGGTGAAGTACCAGACCGGCGCAATATGGTTGGGGGTCTTAAGCGAGTTAGCCGGTTCAAAGTTCGGTGCCTCGAGCATGTATCCGCCCCCCTCAGGGAAGAAGAACACCACCACACAGAAGATGAACAGGAACACCACTACGCCAACAATATCCTTAACCGAGTAGTAAGGATGGAAAGGGATACCGTCAAGCGGAATACCTTTTTCGTCCTTATTTTTCTTGATCTCGATACCGTCTGGGTTGTTAGAACCCACTTCGTGCAGAGCCAGGATATGGAGCACAACCAGCGCCAGCAGCACGATCGGTAACGCAATCACGTGCAGCGCGAAGAACCGGTTCAATGTGATACCAGAGATCAGATAGTCGCCGCGGATCCACTGCTGCAGATCTGCGCCCACTACGGGAATAGCGCCGAACAACGAAATAATAACCTGAGCACCCCAGTAGGACATCTGCCCCCAAGGCAGCAGATAACCCATAAAGGCTTCTGCCATCAACGCCAGGTAGATCGCCATCCCGAACAGCCACAACAGTTCGCGCGGATTACGGTAAGAACCGTACATCATGCCGCGGAACATATGCAGATACACCACAACAAAGAACGCAGATGCGCCGGTGGAGTGCAGGTAGCGCAACAGCCAGCCGTATTCGACATCACGCATGATGTATTCGATAGAGGCAAACGCACCTTCAGCAGACGGGTTATAACTCATGGTCAGCCAGATACCGGTAACGATCTGGTTAACCAGCACCAGCATTGCCAGTGAGCCAAAGAAATACCAGAAGTTAAAGTTTTTCGGTGCGTAGTACTTACTCAGGTGGTCTTCCCACGCCTGAGTAACCGCCATGCGATCATCGACCCAGCGCATTATGCCTTTTTCGGCTTTACTTCTATTCGGATTTCCCATTATGCAGTCCCCTCTGGATCGATACCAATGACGATCACGTTCTCGCTTTCATAGGCGTGCGGCGGAATCACCAGATTGGTCGGAGCAGGAACACCCTTAAAAACGCGGCCAGACAGATCAAACTTGGATCCGTGACAAGCGCAGAAGAACCCACCTAACCAGCCTGGACCCAGATCTTCTGGCGCGAGCTCAGGACGATAAGCTGGCGAACAGCCCAAATGGGTACAGAGACCGGTCACAACCATGTATTCAGGCTTAATAGCACGCTCTGAAGTACCGGGGATGTAGCCTGGCTGCTGTTGCACAGCAGAAGTGGGATCAGCAAGCTGATCGTTCAATTTCTCCAGATTAGCCAGTGCTTCAGCAGTACGACGAAGGATCCAGACCGGCTTACCACGCCACTCTACGATCATCTGCTGACCCGGCTCCAGCTTGCTGATGTCGGCCTTAACCGGAGCACCTGCAGCTTTCGCTTTCGCACTGGGATTCCAAGAAGCTACAAATGGAACCGCTGCTCCGACAGCACCTACCGCCCCAATTACGGACGTAGAGGCTACCAGGAAGCGGCGGCGTCCATTGTTTACGCCTTCATTACTCATCAAGGTTTCTCCCATTAATCAACCGTTGAACGACCCTTCTGATAAAGAAGCACCGCCCGCAGGTCGATATGATTCAAATACTTAAATCACAGTCTACAAAATGTACGGGATTTTAAAGAGATTCCGCCATTCTAGCAAGGCAAGCGTGGTCTTTTTTGCATTGCACCAGACCAACAAGCAAGACCCACCAAGACCACCCGACATCCGTGCAAAAAAAAACGCCCAGCCTTGCGGATGGACGTTCTTCTTATTGCAGCACGCCAGCGAATTAGCGCTTGGAGAACTGTGGCTTCTTACGTGCTTTACGCAGACCAACCTTCTTACGCTCAACCTCACGCGCATCACGAGTCACATAACCCGCCTTACGCAGTTCCGGACGCAAGGTCTCGTCGAACTCCATCAGCGCACGGGTAATACCGTGACGGATCGCACCCGCCTGACCGAAGGCACCACCACCAGCAACAGTGATAAACATGTCAAACTTCTCGACATTGCCTGTCAGCTCAAGCGGCTGTCTTACAATCATTTGCGCAACGGGACGACCGAAGTACTGCTCCAGCGTGCGACCGTTAATTTCGATGTTACCAGAACCTGCCTTCAGGAAGACACGCGCAGTAGAGGTCTTACGACGACCTGTACCGTAGTATTGAGTAATAGACATTATCCGCCTTCCTTTAGATGTTCAGTTCTTGGGGTTGCTGAGCAGCATGTGGGTGCGCATTGCCAGCATAAACTTTCAGCTTGGCGTACATTGCGCGGCCCAGAGGCCCCTTTGGTAGCATGCCCTTAACAGCAGACTCAACGATGCGCTGAGGCGCCTTCTTGAGCTGATCTTCAAAGGAGATTGACTTAAGACCACCGATATAACCGGTATGATGATGGTACATCTTGTCGGTCATTTTCTTACCCGTCACATGCACTTTTTCGGCATTCACTACAACAATGTAGTCTCCGGTATCGACATGTGGAGTATATTCGGCTTTATGCTTGCCACGCAGACGACGGGCGATTTCTGTAGCCAAACGGCCCAGAGTCTTTCCCTCTGCGTCAACAACAAACCACTCGCGCTTAACATCAGCGGGCTTTGTGCTAACTGTATACATTGAATTTGCCTTTTCTTCCCCGAACCTTGATGGCTCGGCGTTTCCTATAGTTATTGGTTGCCACATCCTAAGCTGCTTCTAGCGGCAGCCATCGGTACAGCCATGACAACAAGTACCTTTCATTAACCGCGGCCAACAAACGGATCAGCCAAAAACGGACGCCGCATTATAGGACAGATAAACACGCAAGCAAAGCCCCTAATGATACTGAGCGGGTAAATACCGGCCGGCACCAACCTCGCTCAAGATGATCGAACACGCCTGATTTTGCCCGGTTACCGCTTGACGAACTCCTAGTTCAAGATAGTATGCGGCAGACACCTGGACAGGTCTTGGGTGATGAGCCCGGAATCCTCCCTGACAGATATCCCCGCTGGTTCGTCATCCACCAACCAAGAGCCGATCAAGGTGTAGTTACCCCCAAATTTCGGCAACGGGTAATAGGCTTGATAGATAAAACCCTCCTCGCCATAGGGACCATCGCTTTGCTCGATGGCCGCGCCGTCCTGAAGAATGCTGATATTGGCCCCCTCACGAGAGAAGAAAGGCTTCTTGACCAGCGGCATCGACGCAACGCTGTCCAATTCATCCTCGAAAAATGCCGGTAGCAGATTGGGATGGCCGGGGAATAACTTCCACAACATCGGTAACAGCGCCTTATTGGAGAGGACGGATCCTTTCCATATAGGTTCCAGAAAATTCACCCCGGTATTCAGGGTCAAGCCTGCGTACTGCTCGCGCAGCATGAACTCCCAAGGGTAAAGCTTGAATAGCCAAGTGATCACCCGATTGTCCAGGTCGGTCAACCACCCTCCTTCACCATGACCTATATCCTCAATATAAACGAACCGGGTCTCTATGCCCGCCGCTTCGGCGCAGTCCTGCAGATAAGTGACGGTTCCCAGATCCTCCTCGGTATCCTTGCAGCAACTCAGATGCAGCACCTGGCCGGGATAGCGACTCTTGAGTGCAGCAAAACGCTGGATAAGCTTTTCCTGCAGCGAGGTGAACTGGTCTGATGAGCGCGGTAGCACGCCGCGATCGACCTGCTGCTCCAGCCACAGCCACTGCCAGAAACCGCTTTCATACAGTGACGTCGGGGTATCGGCATTGTTCTCATAGAGCTTTGCCGGATTGACGCCGTCATAGGCCAGATCGAGACGCGAATACAGACTCGGCTCCTTGTCCTGCCAGGATTGCGCGATCCGATCCCAGAAGGGCTGCGGAATCTGGAAGCGCTGCATCAACTCTTCGCTGCGCACCACCTTGTCGACAACCGCCAGGCACATCTGGTGAATCTCGGCCGTAGGGGCCTCGATACCCTGCTCAATCTGTTCCAGGGTGAACTGGTAGTAGGCGCTTTCATCCCAATAGGCCTCACCGTACATGGTGTGGAATTTGAACCCATACTGTTCGGCCTGTGCCCGCCAGTCCCGGCGCTGCCGAATCGGCATCCGCAGCACCGGTCAGCCGCCCCAGCCGCTGGAGCGACTTCCGCCCCAGGACGATTTCGCCGCTGCTTTCGAGCCAAACCCTCCTCGTGAGATCGTTCGGACCACCCTGGGCTTCGGCTTGAAGGCCTTAGGGTCAACCTTGACGCTTTTCACCCGCGTGTTACGAGAAAAGTCACCGTAGCGAGAGCCGTCGGCACCATAATATCCGCCATACAGGTTGCCATATCCGGTATAGACCGGCGCCGAATGACGTCGCCCGTCAAGCATCTGACCGAGCATAAAACCACCCAATGCAGGCATAAACCAACTATTGCCATTACTGCCATGGCGGACTTCGCAGTTACCAAACTCTGCGGCACAATCATTGGCCGAACGGTATTTCGGCGAGGCTCTTTCGGATTCGGCAAGCGCTTGTTCGTAGGCGGCCTCGCAAACCCCTGTCTCACTCGGAATATCGGCTTTGCAGTCTTGGATGCTGGCGTAAATTTTGGCATCGGTTTCATTGCCTCCGCAGCCGGTGAGTGCGATCGCACCACCAACGGCCGCTGCAAGCTTACTGATGCTAAGCAATGGTCGCTTGCGCATCAGGTTTAGATCAATCTGTTTGCTCCGCTTCATCGTGTCGGCTCCCTGCTGTTCGTAAGACTACAAGCTAGTAAGACATACAGGCCGCATTAAGCAGACCTATCGACACCGAAACACAGCCCAGCATGATACCGGCTGCCACTTCATCCTGCTCAATCCGCTCCACGATCCGAGGCATGAAACCGAATCGAACGAGCGCAAAAGCCAACAACTGGGCAACGAGGGCGACAATTGCCCAAATAATGAAGTCGATCACGCCCAGCGAGTTAGTCGCCGCCCCTGCCAGTGCGATGGAAAAACCGAGAATAGCACCCCCAAAAGCCCAGGCCGCCGCCGTACTCTGCTTCTCTTTAATCAGCATCCATTCATCGTGAGGGGTCACCTTGGCGTACAGCAACTTGAACACCAGAAGTGAAGCCAGACTCAGCGCAAAGTACAGCGCAAAAGACAACAGGCCTGATAGTGATAGCATGATTGCATCCATGTATTGCTCCTTGAGGGGTCCGATATATCAATAATAGGGGGTCACAGATTAACCGATCACTTCGAAATCTGCGCGGCTGAGATTAATACCAGTACTGATTACCCGGCAGCGTTCGGCACGATAATCGACGATTTTTTCTTCGCCGGCAATCAATAAAAACTCAAACATATCACCATCCAGCTGACGCTCATAGAGCATCGCAAACTGATCGGTCTCTGCGGCGGCAGGATCATCAACCGTATAAGTTTTTTCGGTCATGGCGACCGGCGGGCAGTCTCCAACCGACTCCCAGACACGCGCAAAGCAGTGCCCTTCAAAATCGTATGTCGAATGGCTGATGCCGCTGCTCAACAGGGCATTCCAGTCGTTATCGGAGTCCACGCCCCGGGTCTCAAAGAAATGAAACAGTTTTACATCGCTGACATGCTGCTCGTCCATGCCGCCACTTAAGACCACCTGAAAGAAGCCGTCATCGTCGGTGTAGTAGCGCAGCACGGTGTTGGACTGGTCTAGCTTGACTACCCCCACCGCCTGAATCAACTGCACCTTGGCGATCTTGTCGGTGATCAGCTGATCGTCAAGCAGACGCAGCTTCAGCTCGTTCAGTTCAACCGCCCCCCCCAGTCGAAACCCCAGCACTTCAGGGGTTGCGACAGAGGGTTCGGGAGCCGATGCAGCTGTCATTTTCTGTTTAAACCAGTCCAGCATTAGCAGGTACTCCAGTCAAAATGGTCAATCCGCTCATCGGCAATATAATGGATCCGATCACCGCTATTAATAACGAGCTCCATGGCCGGATTGATCAGCAAAGATTCGGGACCGTCGGCCTGCAGCGCAATGACGGTTGCGTGATAGCGCTCTTTAAACAGCAGAAACAGGTCACTCACATAAACAGTTCCTACCCCCAGAGGCACCTCCACTGAATACTGAGTCATCCCCTTATCGACACTCAGCAGCTCATGATGCAGCGCACTGGATCCCGGATCTGCAGCCGCCTTGGCCAGCATCTCCACCGATACTGAGGGGACGCACTCTACGCTAGGGCAATGCCCCTTTAACAGCCGCCCGATCGCATCGTCGTTAAAGTAAGCAAGAATACGCGCTCCGCTGTTTTGCTGGTAGCAGAACATGGCAGTGGTTAACGTCGTATCATCAAGCGGCGTGTCGATCAGGATGGTGGCGGCCTCGCCAACATTAGCCCGAATCATCTCAGCGTCATTATTAAAGCTGGACACCCGGACAAAGCCAATCTGCTCTGGCAAGGGGTTGCTGTCCAATTTATCGACATGCGCGCAGAGCACTATATTAGCCTTTTCTGGCGACCCGGCCTCACGCAACAGTAACCGCAGCAACTGCAGAGTGCGCGGCCCGTTGTAACCAATCACCAGCGTGTGATCGCTGTGGTGCAGTTGGCTCATGCCCTTCAAACTCCTTTGAAAATATTGAATAATCGCAGCCGCAGTGCGCCCGACCACCATGCCCCAGATCATCAACCCGAAGGGGATGACCCAGCAGCTGATAACCCACATTCCTGCAGCCGTGGTGGCAGAGTAATCGCCATAACCCACCGTACTGGAGGTGACAATCAGAAAGTACCAGAACAACACGGGCGAGCTATGGGCGACCGGCTCCTGGGCCCAATAAAGACCCAAAAAGCTGATCAGAATATAGCCAGCAAGCGCCACCAGGACGCTTTGCCAGCTAAGACCGGCCAGTTGACTAAAGAGCCTTCTAACCAGCCGGGTAACGAGGGGCATCAGACGTAAACCTTACGTAGATTGTTTGGCTTTGAGGCGTGCAAGCACATCGCCTGCCCCGCCGCTGCCGGTAATACCCGCGCTTTTCAGCTTTGCCTGCAGATCAGTACCGTC
>SDWN01000022.1 GCA_004195305.1 Neptunomonas sp.
CAAAGCGGGCAGCAGCCTGGAGTTACATGAGGTTGCAGATCAGCTTCCTTTGGGCCTCTCCGCATGAACTAAATTCGATCTGGGGATGAGCAGTACATGGTTCCCTAGAAAATATCTCGACAGAAAAAAACCTGGGATCTGTTTTTCACTTGATGGTCAAATAGTTAATGGTCAGCCTCCGGCAGAGCTGCCGAATTGACGATTTGATCGTAGCGACCGGATAGTTTGAGTTGCCTAAGTGCTTTCTCGAATCGGTTAACCCGTAACCGGTTGGCTGGCGTTTTAGCAAAAGCTACATAGCTGGGTACCCGCTGTATCTCGGTTGGAATTCGTGATATCTGGTTATCAAGCTGCAATTTTTCTATATAGAAATCTGCAATACCGATACTGCTCACCACGACATCAACTCGCCCCTTGGCCAGCAGCATAAACTTGGCTTGCTCATCGTTAACGACGGTCAGGTTGGTCAGGGTATCTCTCATTGCTGCATCAAAGCGTTCGCCGTAGCTCACTGCACGGGTTAAACCAATCCGATAAGGCGCCAGATCTGACAGCTTCTCTGAAAAATTTATCGGTTTATCCCGAGCGGTATAGAGACTGATAGTTTGCTCTATCAAAGGCTCGTCGGGATAAAGCAGAAAAGTTTGCCGCTGCGGGTTCTTAAAGATGGTGAAAACCCCGTCAGCCTGGCCGCTCTGAAGATACTGCAGTGATCTGGCCCAGGGCAGCATCTCGATCTCAATTTGTACCCCGAGCTCATTGAATACAGCGCGCACTAACTCCGTGGCGACTCCGATGATTTCGCCGTTTTGCTGGTAGACCAGAGGTGGGTATTGAAAGGCAACAAGCTTGAGGGGCTCTGCATAGGTTGTATTGCCGAAGAGCACTGAGAAACAAAGCAGGCAATACAGGGTCGCTTTAGCGATGATGCGTTTCATAGCTCTCTACTCCGCTTTGCCAATCACACCTTGAGACTAGAGTAATCAATGCTACGCCACTCCCGTCACGGTGAATAAATCATTTTTCTTGTCTATTTGGATATATTTTACTTAATGGAGTGTGGGGTGCTACAAGTTCTGCCGTTGTGCTGCAGTCGTCTATGCCAGTGATACTGGCTCATTCGAACTACCCAGTGACAGGCTCCTAGGAAACGTATGACCGTGACTCAGCCGTTCTGGTGCTGCTCGCATGGGTTCTGCTTACCAGGGGATGCTAGAGCCGTCGTAGTCGAAGTAGCTGCTGCGGTATGCCGTGCGGTTGGATGGATTCACCTGATCAACTAGGCGGCGCATACTCATAACGCTTGTTTTTACATCGATGGCGCCCTCGAACCCGCCCATATCAGTGCGTACATGTCCCGGGTGCAGTAGCAGACAACTGATCTGCAGGTTCTCTTGATCCTGGGCGAAACACCTTACCGCCATATTGAGTGCGACCTTGGAGGAGCGATAGGCATAGGCACCCGGGCCATTACCAGCGAGGGACGCCATTTTGGTGGAGGTGAAGGCGATCACTTTACGCTCAGAACGGGCTAGGTTGTCAACCAGGGCCTCAGCGACCCGTATCGGGGCGATGCAATTAATCTCGAAAGAGCGTAACCAGTCACGGTCGTCCACCTGTTCAAGCTTTTGATTTTTGTCCAGGTAGATACCTGCGTTGTTCCACAAAATATCGATGGGGATGTCGTGGAGCTTCTTTTTTAAGGCCTTAATTGAGGAGGAGTCTGCGATATCCAGGGTGACCGCTTCTGCACCATCGGGAACTTGAGCATCCGGGTTGCGACAGGCGGCAAAAACTCGCCAACCATCCTTTAGATAGGACTGAGCCAGAGCAAAGCCAAGACCGCGGTTAGCGCCGGTGATCAATATGGTGGGCATCTGTATTCCCATTATTAGTTATTGACTAGTTAACAAGCAAGCTGGAGTTAGGATAGTGGTTTAATACCAGGCATCGGATGCAACATTTCAGATGACATCGCCAGATTTGCTCGAGGACCGTCAGTGTTAGTGCTGCGGCCCTCGTGTAACTATCGGCTCATGTTCGTCGGTAGGTAGGTAACGATCCCCGGGAACAGGTAGATCAATACCACAGCGAACAGGATCAGCAGAAAAAACGGCAGTGCAGCGCGGGCTACATACAGAATGTCCTTGCCGGTTAGCGACTGAATCACGAACAGGTTGAATCCGACCGGCGGTGTGATCTGGGACATTTCGACCACCAGCACGATGTAGATACCAAACCAGAGTAGATCGATACCTGCCTGTTGCACCATCGGCAATACCACGGCAACGGTCAGAACCACCACCGAGATGCCATCAAGGAAGCAACCCAGGGCCACAAATAAAATGGTCAGATAGATCAGTAGCACCCCGGGAGTCAGCGCCATCTGACCGATCCATTCTGCTAATGCTCTGGGAATACCGAGAAAACCCATCGCCAGGGTCAGGAAGTGCGCTCCGGCCAGAATCATTCCGATCATACAAGAGCTTTTTACCGCCCCGGTCAGGCTTTCTGCAAAGCTGTTCTTGTCCAGCGAACCGGTGACTCCGGCCAGAAACAACGCACCTACAACACCTAGAGCGGCGGCTTCGGTGGGGGTGGTTAGGCCGCCGTAGATGGAGCCCAGTACGAAACCGATCAAGCCCATAATCGGAAGCAGCAAGCGCAACGCTTTTATCTTCGCGGCAAAGGACACGTGCTCTTTATCGTGCTGGGGTAATTCGTCCTTATTCAGCAGTGCCCAAACGACGGTATAGCCCATAAACAGGGTCACCAGCAGCAACCCGGGCAGCGCGCCAGCGATAAACAGACGACCGATCGATACCTCAGCCGCCACGCCGTAAACAATCAGAATGATCGACGGTGGGATCAGCAGTCCCAGCGTGCCTGATCCCGCCAGGGTGCCTACCGCCATCTTGTCGCTGTATCCCTGCGCCTTGAGTTCTGGCAGTGTCATTCTGCCGATGGTGGCGGCGGTAGCGGCGGATGAGCCCGACACGGCGGCAAAAATACCACAGCTGAGTACGTTTACATGGAGCAGTTTCCCGGGCAGCCCGCTCAACCAGGGTGATAGGCCTTTGAACAGGTCCTCGGACAGACGGGTACGAAACAGTATCTCACCCATCCAGATAAACAGCGGCAACGCTGTTAGCGACCAGGAGGTGCTGGCACCCCAGGTTGACGTGGCAAACAGCAAGCCGATCTGATCGTTTCCCGACAGTAACAGCCCCAGTACACCGACACCAAAGAGTGCTAAGGAAACCCAGACGCCCAGCGCCAGCATCAGCAGCATGAACACTGCCAGGGAGATTGCGATAATGCTCATGTCCATCAGACTTCCTCCAGGTGAATCTCACCTTCATGTGCTTTGTAGGATGGTCTGTGCCGTCTTAGCACCGAGATAACGTCATCCAAAATCGCGATGTTAAACACCAAAATACCCAGTGCGACGGGCACCTGAGGCATCCAAATGGGGACAGCGATATACCCCGAAGACACCTCCTCGAAGATATAGGATTCCCAGACCATATGAATCGAGTAGAACGACATAAAGCTAACCAGCAAGAGGGCAAAAATAAGTACCATCAACTCTTGGATATAACGCGAGCCGCGCCTCCAGTGCTGGATAACCAGAGTGACCCTGATATGCCCCCCCTGGCGAAAGGTATAGGCCAGCCCGAAAAACGTTGAGGCAGCCAAGGCGTAACCGGAAAAATCTTCTGCCGAAGGCACAATAAACCCGAACAATCTGCCCACAATTTGCGCGGTAATGATCAGCGTAATAAGGACAATGCAGAACCCTGACAGGTAGCCGGATGCTAGATAAAGCTTATCGAGTAGAGAGCGCATAGTAACGACCCTGGGTGATGGGCCCTGCACTGTTTGCAGGGCCGTTAGCGTCGCAAATTACTGGTTGAAGGTGTTCAGAAGCGCCTCGACTTCGGGCGCTTCGGCTTTCCACTCCTCGATCATGGTAGCGCCGATCTTGTTTAGCTCGGCCATCAGTTCGGCCGAAGGCTCGGACACGAGGATGCCTTTATCGGCGAGTGTCTTGGTGTCCTCAAGGGCTTTACCGCGTACGCCCGCCCAGCCTTTGGCTTCGGCCTTGGCGGCAGCATCAAGAATGATCTGTTGGGTCTTTTTATCGAGCCGCTTGAAAGAGCGTTTGTTGACCACGACTACGTTCTTGGGAATCCAGGCGCGGACATCGGTGTAGTGACTCAGATAATCCCAAGCCTGACCATTAACACCGGTCGAGGGAGAAGTAATCATGGCATCGATAATCCCGGTGCTGAATGCTTGTGGGATCTCGGGCACCTGCACCGTGGTTGGCGAGGTGTTCATCAGATCAGCCAGGCGTGAGGTTGATGGGCTGTATGCGCGCATCTTCAGACCTTTTAGGTCCTCCAGGGTATTGACCGGTGCCTTGGTGTATAAGCTCTGCGCGGGCCATGCCACAGTGTACAACAGCATCATACCTTCTTTGTTGAGTTGTTTTTCGACCTCTGGCTTGGCCGCATTCCAGAGTTTTTCGGCGCTATCGTAAGTGGTTGCCAAGAAGGGGATGTTGTCGTGCTTGAACACCGGGTGGGTGTTACCCATGATACCGATAAACACTTCACCCAGCTGGACCTGGCCGGTTTTTACCGCTCGGGGAATCTCCGGGTGCTTAATCAATGACGCACCGGAATGGACGGTGATATCGAGCTCGCCAGCGGTTTGGGTTTTGATCTCTTCGGCAAACTGGTGGGCGATCTGGGTGGGAAGATTCGCATCGCCATACGGGGTCGGCATATGCCATTGAGTCGCTGCTGAAGCGCTACTCGCCGATCCCAATGTGAGTATGGACGCAAACAAGACTGCGGCTTTATGGGTTGAAATTTTCATTATTATTCTCCAAGAAACAGTGTTGATACAAATACCGATGGCATTCGCTAGATATCATAGTGCAAGCCAGAGGCCAGTCTTGATGTGGAATAATATTTACTTATAAAACACGGTGTTAGTATTTTATGTTTTAGCTTTGCTTTTCTGTATGGGACAGTTTTGACTCAAAGGGTCTTGCCTGCCTGAGTCACTTTTAACTCAGTCGTCGCTGAAATCCCGCCGCTCAAGACCGTGCTTTTTCATCCGCAGGTAGAGTTTTTTACGTGGAATACCCAACCTCTGGGCGGTCAGTTCAACTTGTCCCTTATTGGCTTTGAGCGCTGAAAAAATAATCTCCCGCTCATAGTTGCCGACTATTTCATCCAGATTGCCTTGTTTCGGTGTCTCGTCCAGGCAGGCGTTACCGCCTAAAGGTAATCCCAGTACCCAACGCTCTGCCGCGTTGCCTAACTCTCGCACATTACCCGGCCAGGATTGCATGCTTAATTGCTGCAGCAAAAGCTCGGGAACCGGTCTGCTCTCACGCCCAAAGCGCTGACTCGCCTGATCAACAAAATGCGTGAATAACAGCGGAATATCATTTTTGCGCTGATCCAGGCTGGGGATATCAATGATTGCAACATTCAGGCGGTAGTAGAGGTCTTCCCGGAAGGTTCCCTGATCCGCCGCTTGCCTCAAATCAACCTTAGAGGCTGCAACAACCCGGATATCCACTTTGATATCCGAATTGCCGCCCAGTCGCTGCAGAGTCCGCTCCTGTAACAGTCGTAGCAGCCTTACCTGCAGCGATACCGGCATGCTTTCTATCTCATCCAGAAATAGGGTGCCTCCACAGGCATGCTCGATCTTACCGATACGCTTCTTATTGGCACCGGTGAATGATCCCGCTTCATGACCGAACAGCTCGCTTTCAATGACAGACTCGGTCACTGCTCCGCAATTGAGCGCGACAAACTGCTTATTTCTGCGTGGGCCAAAGTCATGGAGGCATTTAGCAACGACCTCCTTACCCGTACCGGTTTCACCATTGATGATCAGATCAACATCGACTTGAGCCAGTTGTAGAACCGTTTCACGCAGCCGCACCATGGCATCGGTCTGACCCACCAGACGTTCATCCATTTGATGCTGTCCTTCGATGGCTTGTCGCAATCGACGGTTTTCTAATACCAGTTCACGCTTGTTCCAGGCCCTCTGGACCGTGTTGAGATGATGTTGCGGATCATCGGTTTTTTCCAGAAAGTCGTAAGCCCCTTGACGAATCGCCTGTATCGCTATGGCGATATCGGAATGACCGCTAAACATAATGACCGGGATTTCCGAGTCAATGTCGAGTATTTTTTGCAGGACCTCGAGGCCATTCATGATGTCCATGCGCACATCACAGATAATCACCCCCTGCCAATTCATGGAGCATTCCGCAAAAGCAAGCTGTGGGTCTTCGTAGGCACTGGCGGCATAGCCTTCCAGTTCAAGCGTCTGAACCATTGATTCACGCATGATCTCTTCATCATCAATGACGATCACCTGACCATTACGCATGGCTGAACTCATAACTCGTTACTCTGGTATTCGGGTAGCTGGATACAAAAAGACGCACCATTATTTGAATCATCCTCTACTGTCAGCTTGCCACCAAAATTCTTAATAATGTTATAAGAGATAGACAAACCCAATCCCAGGCTCTGGCCGCGTCGTTTGGTGGTGAAAAACGGCTCGAATATTTGCTTGCGCATCTCTCTGCTAATCCCTGGTCCGCTGTCACGGACATGAATTTCCAGTCTGTCACCGTTATGCTGACAGTCAATATTAATCCGTTGTTCTGGTTGATTATTGATGGCGTCCAACGCATTTGTCATTAAATTCAGAACCACTTGCTCAAGCTGAACAGGGTCCGCTTTAACCAGGTTAACGTGCTTCTGGAACGAGACCTCAATGCGGGTTAATTTTCTGACCTCATCGCCTGCCAGCATGAGTAGGACGTTATCCACGACACGCTGAAGGTCAACGACAACCAGATTAATCGGCTGATTACGAGCCAAAGATTTAAGCCGCGTGATGATAATGGTGGCACGTTTGGTCAGATTAGAGATCTGGTTTAAATTTTTCTCGGTATCCTCCATTCGACCGGCGTTAAGAAAGCGCAAACCATTGTGCGAATAATGCCCGATTGCCGCAAGCGGCTGGTTTATTTCATGAGCGATCCCTGCCGATAGCTGACCAAGGGCAGCTAGTTTTCCGGCCTGTACCAGCTCCTCTTGAAGCGTGGTGAGTTGATCCCGGAAACTGATCAGCGAACGCGCCATGGCTGTAATTTCATCATCGCCTTTAATCGGCACCTGCTCATCCAGATTGCCATTTGATATCGATCGCATGCTGCGATCTAGGCTGGTAATCCTTGCCACCATATTGCGTCCGACATAAAGCCAGACAATCAAAATAGAAAATAATAAACTGGCGGCAGTCATTAACAACATCCAGATACGCCCTTTTTTAATCGTTGCCTTCGCATTATCGGCAGAGATTTGTGCGGCTTTCTCGGTTTTTTCAGTCTGTTCAGCTATCAACTCATTTAAGCTATCGAGCTCCTCTCTCATCTGGGTAAGCAGGAGTTGTCCAGAGTTTAGAATTACCCGCTCCTTGCTTCGGATCCTAAACATGTTGTTATCACCACGGGTCAGAAACACGATATTGACAATGGTTTGCTTCAACCCCTGTATGCCAAGCACGTTATCCACCGCCTGGATATCCTGTTTAATCCGCAGAATAATTTCATCAGAATGCGTCTGCGTAGCGATCAGGGAGTTCAGGTCGGGTAGATGTTGTGCCCGGTCTACCAGGTTAATGAGTAAATTCACATCAGCCTTGATGCGATAGAGGCGCTGCAAATCGGCATTGATTGTATTGGTCGCCTCCTGACCATAGCTATTCATAATGATCCAGGAATCAGGCGACTCCTGGTTATAGTAACTAAACAAATTTCTCTGAGAGTCGTCAGTTAATTCATTTATTTCACTAATAAAGCTTGATGAGATCCATCTAAGCCGCTGGTTTTCAGCTCTTTTCTGTTCCTGGAGCTCAAATTTTCCAAGCACATTACTATCAAGATCGGAAAGGATGGCCTTTATCGTATCAATCTGCTCGAACAAGGCTGTTTGCGTCTTCTGGTCCTGCGTACTTGCAGAAATCTCAGGCAACAGGTTTGTCATGGTGGTTATGTTGGGAGTTAACTCTTTCCAGATACGTTGGCGGCTCTGATCATCCTTCGCTGCTAACAAGGTCGGCGCCAACAGGGTTATCTTGGTCCCCCGTTCCTTTAAGTCAGCCATCAGGCTGAGGGTCTGAATATTGACTTCCACCACCTGACTCAGCTCATCACCCAGACGGTTATACGAGACCCAGCTGACAATGCTTGTCAGCAGGGTCAACGCGCACAAGACGCCAAACGCAATGAAAAAACGTCCTCGAATCCCCAGCCTATGACTACTGCTCATATAAAGGGTGCCTTGATAAGTCAGAGTTGCACAACAGCCAGCCCACAGATTGGTTATAATTCGAGCATTTAAGCGCCATTTACGTTCATCTCCTCTGCTATGGCCATGTTTTCACGGTACTAAGGAACCTACGAATAAGTCTCCAAGCGTTTCTGCATTTGGACTTGTTCGCTGGTTCCCTAAGCAGATCGTTCAACCGGCGATAGTCAAACGCAATAATAGAAGATACCCTGAATGATCCATTTATACAGTACTCAGGGTATATACAAAGCCGGTGTTTATGAAAAAAATAAGGAACTACGGAGCTGCATTCTTGCTCGGTCTTATGATGACCGCTGCCAGTAACACCTTAGTTGCAAGCGATACCATCATCATCAAGGCAGTTGGTACTTGGGGCTATTTCACAAATTATCAGAAGCACGAGGGCCCGTTTTGGAACGAGCGTATTGCGGAGGTGAGTGGGGGGCAGATCATTGGCGAGATAAAGCCGCACACAGAACTAGGCTTGCAGGGCTATGAAATTATGCGTCTGATCAAAAATGGCGTATTTGATTTTGCTTTTGGTATGCCAGGTTATGTGGTGCCTGAAAGTGAAATATTTGAAGGGGCAGACCTGTCATCACTGGTACAGAACATCGCAGTGCAAAAGCAGGTCGCGAATGCCTATTTTCCGACGCTAGAGCGCGCCTTTGCGGAAAAATATAATGCAAAATTGATGATGTTATACCCTTTTCCAAGTCAGATGATCTGGTGCACCAGCCCGGTACGCACCATTGATGACCTTAAAGGTAAGCGTATTCGGGTTTATTTGACCACGTTGGGTGATTTTGCCGAAGGTGTTGGGGCCATCCCCGTAAGTGCTCCTTTTAATGAAGTGCCTAGTGCACTTAAAAAAGGTATTTTTGACTGCGTGATCACAGGCACGATGTCGGCGTATACCGGAGAACTCTATAAGGTAGCGTCCTATGGCTATACCTTGCGTGTGGGCTGGGGGCTGGCATTCGGTGCGATGAATATGAATAAATGGAATTTGCTAAGTGACGCTCAAAAGATGCTCCTGCAAAAAGAGCTAGCCGCGTTAACCGAAAAGATGTGGCAAGAAACTAGTAGAACCTTCTGATTCAGACCTCTCTGTGCGTAATAAAATAGCGATGGATGTCATCCTACCGCGTTGGGCGGAGCGATGTGGGCCGGAATGCGCCGCAAACTGGAATCGTACGGTAGGCAAAATTCTTGGTTTAAGAGCGGGTGCTAAACCTAGGTAAGTTACGGAACCCTATCAGTAAACTCATAGATTGTTTGGTTTGCAACGCGACAGTAAGTTTTGCCTGCCCCTGATGACCGCTTTTGTCTATGAAGCTGCCGTAAGAGATACCTCCAGAAAGGGGCAACGAAGCGCCTACTCGCAATGGCGAAGCGACCTAGCGCCAATGCCTAAGATTAGCTGGGGTGTTTATGGTGCGCCTTAAACAGGCTCGATTGCCACTGCCGAAGCGCCACCACCAGGGTGGTACCGTGGCGTTCGCTGATCGGCAGCGCGGCATCGGTGCGACTATGCAGGGTGAACTCGTTGATTAGTTTTTGCATCCGCTTTTGCAGTTCGGCGTTGCTCCGGGTTGAGATCAGGCCGTTGCTGACCAGCAATTTATCCGATGATTTGGAAAACGAGGCTTGAAAAAACTCCTCTTTGATCCGGCTGTGAAAAAAACTTTGGATCGGTCCATTGGCGAGCCAGTTAAAATTCGCTGCAAGACACAGCTTGATACGGTTATTCGGTAACAGTTCGATGATGTTAAGTCGGTCAAGCGCGGCTAGTTTTTGGATCAGGGTGCTGTCGCTAAACGTATACTGGTCGAGAATTTCCTGATATTTGAAACCATTGATGCAGCAGATAGCGACCAGCAACAGAATCGTATCATCGACGATATACTGCTCCTGCTCCCGACTCAGCGCTGTGAGTGTTTGTTGCTGCTGTGCCATAAGTTGAATCAGCTCGGACAACTCCAGGCCGATGGCATCACAGATCTTTTCCAGACGCGGCAGCGACAGCTCGCCTTCACGGAACAAGCGCTTGATCGACGCTTCGCTCAACCCCAATAATGTGGCGATATCCTGGTAGGTCTTACCGCTGGCCTTAAGCTGCCGCTTGAGGGTGGCTATCAGCGCATTGGTTTGTGGACGGTGATCTGCAGATCTCATAGTTTTGACTCGTCAATAGCTCGGGAGAGCGGTGAACACTGACTATTATTGGAAAAGTATAGCTCTATACTACTTTATGTTTTATATGATGCTACTTTTTCGGATAAAGTCTCACATATTGAGTATTTGCCCATAATGGACGGCACCCGCATCACACCAAGGAATGTTCCTATGAACAAACTGCTCAAAATCACCGGCGCGCTGGCTTATCTGGCGGCTGTTTTTCTTAACGCCTTTGTCGACCTCGGTCACAAGATAATTATTCAAAACACCATCTTTAAGGTGTACGACGATCAGACCCAGGTGATCCTCACCGCGATCGTCAATGGCCTGATTC
>SDWN01000262.1 GCA_004195305.1 Neptunomonas sp.
CCGATAAAACCGGCCCCACCGGTAATAACAATTTTCACGTTAACGTCCTTATAAAATAACAACCAACCCTTTAGCTTTATCCGCCGCTCCCGGTTAAACCCAGAGCAACGACTTGCGCCTTACAACTGCCATTGATCAGGCGTTATGCCGGGCATTGGACAGGCAGTCCACCAGATTAATACCCACCAATTGCAGGTATTTTGACGCTGCGACTTACACGCATTAGCCGTCAGTCCGCGCCTGTTCGCCACCCCAAAAAAAACGCCAGGAGCGGAGTGCGCCTGTCGCCAAATCAGTGCTGAAACAGCGCCAACAGTTCCTCTGCCGCCAACGGCTTCGTGTCCTGATCTACCGCCCCGTAAAGCCCCTGAGCCAGATGCTGCTTGCGGGCCTGCAGAGCGATAATCTTCTCCTCCACGGTGCCTTCGGTGACCAGTTTCACCACCAATACCGGCTTATCCTGCCCCATCCGATGAGCCCGATCGGTCGCTTGTTGCTCCGCCGCAGGATTCCACCAGGGATCATAGTGGATCACCGTATCCGCCTGGGTCAAATTCAACCCCACGCCACCGGCCTTAAGGCTGATAAGAAACACCGGCACCTCCGCGTTCTGAAAGCGGCTGATCACCTCGTCCCGTTTGCGGGTTCGGCCGGTCAACTTGGTGTAAGGGATACTCAAGTTATCCAGGGCCGTACCGATAATCTGCAGCATGCTGGTAAACTGAGAAAAAATCAAAATTCGCCGGCCCTCTTCGATCAGCTCAGGGAGCATCTCTTTGAGCATCTGCATTTTTGCCGATTGCACCACCCCTTTGGCACTCTCGAGCTTCACCAACGCCGGATCACAGCAGACCTGGCGTAGTTTGAGGAGCGCATCCAGCATCTCTATCTGGCTGCTGGCGAGCCCCTTTTTCTCCAGTAACTGCTTGACCCGTTTATGCATGGCGATACGAATACTCTCGTACAACCGCGCCTGATCACCCGCCAGGGGCATGCTGCGAATAACCTCGGTCTTCTGCGGTAACTCCTGCAGTACCGCCTCTTTTGTACGCCGTAACATAAAGGGCCGTATCTGCTGCACCAGGCGCCGCTGCTGGTCCCGGTCGCCCTGCTCAATCGGACGCCGGAAACGCGCTGTAAAATCACGTCGGCTGCCCAGGTAATCCGGCATAATAAAGCCCATCAGCGACCAGAGTTCGCCAAGATGATTCTCCATCGGGGTGCCAGTCAGACACAACCGGGAGTCCGCGTTTAACCGACAAGCAGCCTGCGCCGTCTTGGAACTGGGATTTTTAATCGCCTGGGCCTCATCCAGGATCACCCAGGAAAAAGCCTGCTGTTCCAACCGGACCAGATCACGACTGAGCAAGGCATAGGTGGTGACCCACAGGTCTGTAGCGGGCGCCTGCAGATAGCGGTCCTTACCGTGCAGCAGGGTGACACTCAGATCCGGAGTAAAACGTCGCACCTCACGCACCCAGTTGCCGATCACACTGGTAGGGGCCACAATCAACACGGGCGAGTGCAACCGCCCCGACTGTTTTTCGACCAGCAGATGCGCCAGGGTTTGCACCGTTTTACCCAGCCCCATATCATCCGCCAGGATCCCGCCAAAACCGTACTTACCCAGAAACTGCAGCCAGTTAACCCCCTGCTGCTGGTAGTCTCTGAGCTCGGCCTGCAGTGCATCAGGGGCCGCCACCGAAGCGATGCCGTCGAAGCTGCGGAGCTGGGCCAGCAGCTCGAGCAACGCGCTATCGCCGCGCCAGGGCGACACGGGCTCGCTGCCAATCGCGGCAAGACCCGCAGCAGAACCCTCTGCCTGAGCGCCCTCGCTCAGCAACGCCAACTTTGCCAGGTCCGAATGACGCAGGCGTATACTTTGCGCATCCGCGAACACCTTATCCGAGCCCAGTTCCAGCAGCGTATTGATAACCGGCAGCAGCTCGGCGATGGGCAGCTTAAGCCAATGCCCCGCACCGATCTCAACCAAATGATGGGGCGGAATCGACCCATCCTCGGCGTCCCAACCCTCCGCCCGCAGAGACGCCGGTAAACCCCGTCGCGGAAGCCTTGGTTGTGAAGTCCTTTGTTGCGCAACAAAAGCCTGGTCAAAAAACTGTTCGATCAGCGGCAGTAGCTCAACCGACTGTCCATCGATATCAATACTCAGGCTGAGATCAAACCAGCCCGCTTCGCCAGGTTGCAACTCACCCTGCCACTGCCGGGCTTCGGAAAACTGCATCTGAAAAGAGGGATCGATGCTGATCAACCAGCCCGCATCGCGCAACGACGGCAGATCCTGCTCTAAAAACTCATGCCAGCACGCAGCAGAGCCAGCACGCGAGTGCGCCCCAAAGTAAAAATCTGCCTGCGCGTGCGGATCAGATCCGGGTTCTTGTACCCACGCAAACCCCAGTTTGAGCAGCTGCGCGACTGCCTGCTCCTCTTCAGCCAATTGCCGCTGCACCACCACCAGGGTTTGCCCCTGCTGATGTGAAGTCCGGTAGTCGCGGGCATCTGCCGCTGAGTGACGGGCGCGCAAAGAGCAGTACTGCGCTGACCCCATCTCCGGCGCGCAGCGCTGAGCACCGTAGTCAAACTCTAACCGCACCACATGATCGCAACCGTTGAAACCGGAATGAGGAAGCCCCAGCAACGTCAAACAGGGCTGAGGCGTCTCTGCAATAACCTCAACATTGGCCTCAGGAGGCAACGGCAGCGGTGCACCCGGATACTGCTGTTGAAAAAAAAGCCCCAGCGCCGGAAGCTGGTCGATCGCACAGGGTGGCATCACCCGTAACAGATCAACCGCCACAGCCGAATGTTCGGTGAGCAGAGGGCCGCAAGCGCCCGTTGCCGGAATCACATAATAGGGCGGCCGGGTTGGCAGACAAAACCAGTCGCCGCTGGAGCCCTCCGGGCTTAGCGTGAGAACCACCTGGTCGGCATCGTAGAGCCACTCCAGCGGCAATGATCGCGGCTCATCAAGGTACAACGGCGGCTGCTGCTGAGACTCCAGAAAACAGCGACCGCTCGCGATCAGCCGCTGCAACAGCACCGTTCCCAGATCGCCAACCAACGCCGCCATGTGCCCCGTTCCCGAGGCCCCGCCTGCCAGCCAGGCAATCTGCTGGTCAACAGCGGTAATCCAGCGCGGCACCGAATACCTCTGATTAAGATTGGTCAGAGAAAAGTATGTGGATGCACCAAACCCACCCCGCTTTAAACGACGCACCGAGTGAACGTCCAACCGATAATTGCTTCGATAGCGATGGGGAGTGCGTTTAATCAAGTAGATCAAGCACTGCGTTTCTGGCTCCGGGTTCGGAAAATCCTGCGGTGCTAAACAGCTCGCAAACTGCTCTTGCCAGTCAGCCAAGTGCCGGTCAGCGGACAGCCCCTCCACCGGCACTGATGTCTCTTGTTGCAACCGCAGGGATTCACGATAGGTGAGAACAACGGCCACCACATGCTTGCAATTCGAGCGCACAGGGCAACTGCAGACACCAAATATGGCCGTCGTATCCGCAGCGCCCTGAGCAGGCAACAGGGTAATGTTCTGACTATAAATATGACGCCCGGACCCGCGCACCGACCCCGTAATCCCGACACTCCCCTCCCGAATGAGCGGCGTGGCAGACACCACCCGTTGCGTATGAAAATAGTCCTCACCCCGTGCGAAATAAAGGGGGCCGAAAACGCGCACCAGGTACGCGTTGGTGAGATTGCTAACGCTATCCTCAAGCACAACAGTGGAACTCATATCAGTTCATTATCGCCAGTCAAATTTTGCCGTTATTTAGTCGCTATTTCACAACGATAGGGGCATGGTCACTATAATTCAGACACTCTGACGTGAGTCGAGGGAAGGCCTGCAACCGCAATCACGAGACCGGTCTACACCAGAAAAAGGCACTTATGATGCGTTATAAAGGGGCTTTAAGCGAGGCTAAAACAGCTCCTTACACATCATTTTCGACCTTACCCCGCATCTCCGTTAATCCAGAAGCAGCTCCCGGCCGACCTTGGGATGGAAGACGCGTCTTAAATCCAGGCCATATCACCACCTGATTACCCACAAAGCTCAGCCATGATTCAGCCGATCTATTCTCGCGGAATACGCTGCAGGATGCTTGAGCTTACGAGCCGCATCAATCAAGAAGTAGCACCTGTCCCCTTACTCTGCGCCTGATGTGGTTTGTGCCGCACTACATACTACGTGACGACTCTGTATCAATTGTCTTTTGTCACCCTCTATTGGGGCGCTAGCCTGAATCTTGGAGCCGCGGGGCTCCCGGCGATCTTATGATTTTTTAGCACAGCAACGGCGAAGAGATCGCTTGCAGGCAGGCTCCCACGGTGTGATCTGTGTGGACCTTGTGGGAACTGGGCGCCCGGCGATCTTGTGATTTCTAGCGCAGCAACGGCTAAGGGATCGCCTTCGGGCAGGCTCCCACGGTGCTACCTGTCCCGTCGCGAGCCTGGGTCTTGTGGGAGCGGGGCTCCCGGCGATCTTGTCATTTTTTAGTGCTACAACTGCTAAAAGATCGCCTGCGGGCAGGCTCCCACGGTGCTATAGCGTCTTGTCATTACGGTGTTCAAGGAAAATTTGGCAACGGTAATCGCGTACATAGCCCTACGTGAGCCTGTATTCCAATTGCTCGTCGCTGTGATAGCTGAGGATCATGGGTAATCAGGTCAGTATTTGACGCTGAATACTGGCCGATGAAGCGCGCTGATTAACATTCAAATCACCAACACTGCCACCAGGCGCGCCAGGGTACGCATATCATCTTGCGCGTCGATATCCGGATAATCGGGATTGAAAGCGCGCAACCGATAGCCGCCATCGGACCCTTTGATGACTTGGCGTAGAAGGTAGCTATCCTCATCCCAATTCGTGCGCTCGATAACTACGGTTTGCTGACCGATGGATCCGGCACTGTCTGCACCGATCCACTCCAGCAGCAGCCAGTCGCCATCCCGTATAGGTTTTTTGCCGCCATCCATCGAATTACCGCGAGCATGGGCAACAAAATGGCGTTTGGGATCAAGCCGGCCATAGCCTGCCCCAACGGAAAGGGTTTCTACCTGATCAGCGGTTCCGCTTCTGAAGTGGCCGCACGCAATGGGAATATCGGGATAGTATGGAAGCTGGCTGGAAGGTACCTCACCGATACACGATTGATCCATTGTCGGCTTAACGTCCTCCGTCAGCCATTGCGGATTGATCAGGCCGACGTCGACAAAAAACTTGCTATCCAACTCGACGTTAAGCCGTTTACGGTAGTAGTCCCTGCAGTCTTCAACCATCTGGCGGGAGGCAAGCATAAAATCTTGCGCACTCAGTTTCTCAAACAACACCGGATCAAAGGCCAGCCGATCCAGGTCTTTACAGTGATAAACAAAGCGCTTACGCTCGAACTTTTCAAACGGATTCTGCAGCAGGCTGCGCGACATATAACTGTGATCTGCACGCTTGTCGCGGTCGTTGTACGGACTTCCCGCTTTCTCAACCGCCCCAAACCCATCATATACGCGCTGGTAAAATCCCTGGTAGAGGGACACCAGCTCGGCCAGCTCAACATCCCCCTGCCGATCCATCAGCCGTATCATGGCTAACAAAAAAACGATTTTGAAGGAAAAGCTGTAATCCCGTTGTTCTAAGAACTCGAACAGATCGTCGCGCCGCGTAGCTTCAGTACGTTCTTTTAAGCCTTTATTCTGTCGAATCTTTCCCACTTGATCGGGAGAAAAGTAGTTCAGTGTCTTGTTGCCAAAAGGCAGCGTTCGATCAGCCGTCACATCACCTTTTTTAATCCACGTTTTCAGGGTGCCGGTGGAAATGAACAGCTCCCGTGCCAATTGCTCCTCATTCCATAGCCCACCAAACGCCTCATCAAAGCTGAACAGCTGCAAAGGTACCAGCTTGCGCTCGCCCTCCCAGAGGCCATCAAGAATCTGCAGTTCCTCTTGGCTGCCGCCTGACAGAGGTTCATACACCGTACCGAACGGACGATAACTGCTCAGCCCGAACAAACCATGCAGACTGAGCGGCTGTAGTGCCGCACCGTAGCTATCGACGACATCAATCAGATACAACGCCTCCTTGCCTGCCGCCTTACGGGTACCGCGCCCGAGCTGCTGCAAGTAGAGCACCTTGGAGAGAGTGGGCCTCGCCATCACCAGAATCGAGGTCTGCGGTGAGTCCCAACCCTCGTTCAACAGATCGCAGGCGCAGATAAATCGAATCAAGCCCTTCTCATAGTCGGCCAACGCTGCTCGATCCTTCCCGGAAACGGCTGCGGCGCTGATGCCAGCCTGCTCCAACCGCTTGGACATCCGCTGCGCATGCTGGATATCGACACAGAAAATAACCCCCTGCTTTGCGGCCAGCACCTTGGTTCCGGACGCTGCGAAATATCGCTGTAACAGCGCCACTATCAGCGCATCCCGCGAGGGTATCACCAAGGTTTTTTGCAGGTCTTGCTGCACAAATGTCTTGCCGTTGAAGCGTACCTGCGAGAAATCGATGCTGGTTTCAAGGCGGAAGGCGCGGATCGGCACCAGAACCCCCTGTTCTATCGCCTCGGGCAGGGTCAGATCAACCTCATAGTTGCCGAAGATACGCTCCAGCGCTTGCTGATCCATGCGCTGGTCAGTGGCGGTCACCCCCATCAGCGTGGACGGCTGAAAGTGTTCGAGAATGCGACGCAGACTCTGGGCTGGCGCATGATGCGCTTCATCGACGACGATATAGTCAAATGCCTTGGCCTCGAGACGCGGGTAATGGCGCACCATATATGCAGTGGTCTGCACCACAAGATCCAGCGCAGCGTCATCCAAATCCTCGCCAACATGCAACTCAGAATTGCGCAGGTTAAACCGTGCCAGCGTCTGCTGCTTGAGCTGGATGCTCGGCACTATCACCAAGGCGCGATCAGCATGCCCCTGCTGTCGTTGCCGGGCGTGATCCTCAATAAAGATTTCGGTCTTACCGGTACCGGTCGGCAGCACGATCAGAAAAGTATTTTTCCCCAGCCGCCGCTGCCGCTCCAGCCGCTCAATGGTGATATCCTGATGCTGCTGCAATTGAAAGCTTTGCAGCGCCCGCGGCTGGTGGTACTGGGGTACGGATAGCAGTTGCGACCTGTCACCAAAATAGCTGCGAACCTGGTCGGCAAACTTATCGCCATCGGCCATCCCCGCGTTGGACCAGCGATAAACCGGACAGCCTTCACGCACCAGCGAGTTCTGTTTCAACAGCTGTGACTGATAACGCGCCAGACCGATGCATAGCGGGTGATGATAGCGTTCGCCGTTGAGTTCGATGGCGACCTGACCGCTGGCGGTGTGTAGCATATAATCGACGTAGCGCTGCTTGCCCTCGAGATCAAAGTACTCATATTCGCGCACCAATGCCGGGAGATAGGCCGTGCCGTACACGCGTTCAAACAACTGTTCGAAGGTAAACTCCGGTGGCGTCGGATCGATATCCTGGTCCTGCCGATCACGACCAAAGCGCCGCAGGTCATCCGTCAGCGGATACCTGTCATCAAGCAGCCCCAGCTGTTCGATCACCTGATCCGCCGTCTCGGCCGCAAATCGGTACAGCCGCGAAAATCGATGCATCAATCGATTCTGCCACGCGGTGTATTCGAGATAACTCAAATTCGGCGGCGCATCGGCGAACAGACGATCATCGACAATGACACCGGTATCGGAATCATCAGTGGCAACAAACAGCTTCGCCGTGGGCCGCTCCTCCTCTAGAGCAAACCCATTTAGACGCATTTTCTCAACAATAAGCTGCATCTGCCGGTTACAACTTACGCACGATCAGATTAATCCAGCATTCATCCGCCCGACCCGGTCGCTGATCGCCGCTGAGCCACTGTTCGACCAACTCAAGCCTGGTGGAAGAACCCAACAACCGCTGGATTCGCGCTTCATCCATATCAGTGAAATGGCGCCCGTTATCAACACGCTCACCCGTACCATATTTGAAGCTCGTGTAAAGTACCCCTCCCGTCACGAGAAAGCCGATAAGGCGGGCCAGCACAGGCAGTAATTCGCGCTCGGGAAGGTGCAGCAACGACGCGCAACACCAGATACCATCGAAGGGCTGTTCATAGCCAATGGTCTGGAAGGTCGCCTGCTGAACCGACTGCCCCAGTAACCGTGAGGCGTGCTCAGCCATGCTTCTGGAGGCATCGAATGCCGCTACCTGATAACCGAGTCGCTGAAAGTTCGCAGCATCGCGGCCAGAACCGCAGCCCGCATCGAGAATCCGTCCAGCGTTGGCGACCAGAGGCAGGAAACGCCGGTAGATCGGGCGCATATCCACAGTCAGGGTGGTATCTATAAAGCTGTCGGCGTGTTGGTCGTAATAGTCCATTGCGGCTCTCTATCTGACGAGGGAACAGGAAACACCAGAGTCAGGCAATGCTGCCAGCTTGACGAAGCGATTACAAAGCAAACAACATCAAGCAGATAAGGAAAGACTAGAGGAGTCGTGATGGGTTGGATCTGACAAAGCGATCTTTCTGCGAAAGATCCCATTCTCATCAAATGGCAACCTGAGATCAACCTTACCGAATCGATCGACAATGAGGTCTAGCACATTTCCGACATCCCCTTAATTACCAAGAAGGTCTGCCGCTCTTGCGGAACATTAGCAAGCCCCTTCCTCTGCTGCGTCTCACCACACAGGATCAGATCTCGATACCAGAAATGATGACTGCATTGATCGTCTAGACTCACGGAAGGAGTCGTTGTGAAAAGCTGAGACATGGGCTACCTATATTGCTTAGGTTAAGGGTTAAGTCTGACAGGCAGCGTCCCTGCAGCTTGCCCTACGGGCAGCTATCGCTGTGTAAATTGGATTTCCTGCCGATTTATCGCCTCGGATGATCGAAAAATCTGTTTCAAATCGTCTTCCCCTCGCTACGATCGGCTAAGTCCGACAGGACTCCTAGGAGGTTAATCTGCGGGCGGAATTGACTACTTTCAGTGCTGAAGTTTTACCGGAGACTGATTGGTGACAACCACCCATGAGGGTTAGCAGCCTGTTTGCTGGGTCAAGGGTCAATTGTTGGCGCTAAACATTGGTCAAACGATCGCGCTGATCAACAATCTTGCTAGGCCCCGACCAAAACCGCTAAAATACCACCAAAGCGTCCAGCTGCCTGGACGCTTTATTTTTAGCCGGCTTATTACGTTACCCCAGACGCCACCCAACGCCGGCTAACAAATATATATTAATACTTATCAAACGGTTGCATCGTACAATGGATATCTACAAAGAGTTCACTTTCGAAGCCGCTCATCGGCTGCCACATGTTCCGCAAGGACACAAATGCGGACGGTTGCACGGTCACTCCTTTTTTGTGCGGATCTACGTCAGTGGCGAGG
>SDWN01000494.1 GCA_004195305.1 Neptunomonas sp.
ATGGCGATGGCATCGGCAATATTCTTACCCATAGCAGCATCCCTGGACAGCGCCTTCGGCGGAGCCTTCAACTTGATCAGGCTTTGCCCAAATTCCGTATTCTCCAAGTTCCTGACCATGGTCCGGAGAATATCCCCGTCCGCAAAATCAGACAGCTCGAAGACTTCGGAATCCGAAGCGTTGCCTTCGGCAAGCAGCGTTGCATCCAACTTGCTGGCAATCAGCGCCAACGCTTCCTCCTGATGACCATCCTTGTAATAAGCAAAGTGGATGTTCACAGGATTCTTCTGCCCGTAACGCATGGGCCGGCGCGCAGCCTGGCGAAGAGTTATGGTGTCAAAGCAGGGGTTATAAAATATGACGTTCGGAAAATCATAGAGGTCAAGCCCTGCCTTGACCAATTCGGGATTACAAGCCACGGCATCATATTCTTTACCATGGTCCATAAACCACGCTTCCCGGTCCTCAGCCTTTACCACAAAGGTGTCTACCGATGAGCCATTTCGCTTTTCATCCTCCGTGTATCCAGAACGGATGATGGCCATCTTGATACCGTTCTCCGCGGCCTTCTCTTGTAGACGCGCTGAGCAGTCGAAAGACTTAGAGAACGACGTGTAGACCAAAGTCCGAAGACCCTTTTCCTCCCGTTGTTGCCGAATGAAGTCAATAGTACCGACCTCCTTGGGCGTATAGGGGATTGTCAGAGCAGGGACATTGACTACGATTTCACGAGTTTCGACAACCTCTTTCGTGTCATTGTCGAGCTTCTCAAGGGTGGCGCGAATAACCTCTTCCTGTCCACGATCCGAGTGAGTCAGGGCAACGTAGAGATACCGGGCCAACAGCGTGTTGAATGCCCGGAAGCCATCTCTGGATGCCTCATTGACGACCTTCTTGATCTCACCATAAGCATTCTCCAACTGCTGGATCTGCTCAGGATCGACGTCGCGCATCAGCTTACCGATATATTGCAGGTGGCGGCGTTTAGCTTCGTTCTGCTTGAGTCTAAGCATCTCTCTAAGCGCCGCCCTGAGCTCATCACCTAACGGCAGTTTGTCTAGAAACGCCTGTTTTTGATGGATCAGCTTGGCACCGAGCTTCTGTAGAGCTTCTGCTTCTCGCTTGATCTGGGTCTTGCTTTTGTGATCGTCGTCTTGCTGTTCTAAATCGTCGAACCGGTCGCTCATGACAGCCTCGTGCGGTCAAATGGGTTAGCCGTAGCAGAGTGTGGCCAAGCCTAAAAAGGACATAAATCCCATCACGTCTGTTACGGTGGTAAGGATAACACCTCCAGCCAGCGCTGGGTCAATACCTCGTGCTTTTAGTAATAAAGGCAACAGGGTTCCAGCCAGGGCGGCGAGGCAGAGGTTGATAACCATCGCTGCTGCAATCAGAGCGCTGAGCAGTGGGTCGCCAAACCAGAGTCCCGCTGCAAGCGCCACCACTGCGGCCCAGAGCAGACCATTGAGACCGCCGACAATCAGTTCTCGATTCAGTAGCCAGCGGCTGTTTTGCGAGGAGATGTGCCCCGTTGCCATACCGCGGATCATCAGGGTGAGGGTCTGACTGCCAGCGATACCGCCCATACTTGCGACGATGGGCATCAGCACCGCCAGCGCGACCACTTTTTCGATGGTGGCCTCGAACAGGCCGATAACCGACGAGGCAAGAAATGCGGTCATCAGATTAATGCCGAGCCAGAGTGCACGTCGACGGGCGGTTTTTAGTACCGGTGCAAAGGCGTCGTCTTCTTCGTCCAGACCGGCAAGGCTCATCAGCGAGTGATCGGCAGCTTCGCGGATTACGTCAACCACATCGTCGATGGTTATCCGGCCCAGCAGTTTGCCTTGATCGTCAACGACCGGTGCTGAAACCAGATCGAGGCGCTCAAACTGTTGGGCGACTTCGTGGTCTGGCATGATCGCGGGGATGGGGACGATACGGGTATCCATCACTGTCGCAACGCTGACTTGCGGGTGGCTGGTCAGTAGTTTTATCAAGGCTAGCTGGCCCAGATAGAGATCGTTACGATCGACCACGATCAGGCTGTCGGTCATCGCTGGTAGTTCGGCGTGCAGGCGTAAGTAACGCAGGGTGGTATCAATATTGACGTCGGAGCGGATGGTGATGGTGTCGGTTGTCATCAGTCCGCCAGCGCAGTCGTCAGGATAAAACAGAACCTGTTCGAGCCGCTCCCGATCCTGGGCGTTCATCGCTTCGAGAACTTCCTGGACTACGGTGCCCGGCAGCTGCTGGAGGATGTCAGCCTGGTCGTCGTCATCAAGAAACTTGGTAATCGCGACCAGTTCGATGGTGTTCATCTGGCGCAGGAAGTCGCTCTGAATCTCCTCGCTCAGATGCTGCAGGACTTCACCTTTGGATTCGGGCTCGGTCAGATCCCACAGAGTTTGGCGTTGTACCGGCGGTGAGGATTCGATCAGATGGGCGGTATCGACCGGCGCCAATATCAGGTTAAGCAGGTTATGGGCTTGTTGCTGATCGCCGCTTTTCAAGGCGCGGTTGACGATTTGTTGGGGCGTTAGGTCAAGCGGTTTTGACATCCAGGCACCTGGAAGCTATAGGAGTGATCGATGCGGGTGATTATAGCGATTCTGGAGGGGTATACGAGATCCAGAGTCGTAAGGGTGGGGTTTTAGTGGCCGTGATGTAGATATTGCTGAGGTATTGATGAAATAGTAGAGGCCGCGATTATTCACCTTCGCCAAAATAGTTATTAACCAGGATTTCGAGCGCGCTGATCGCTTTCTCTTCATCTTCACCATCGGCGGTCACGGTTAGCACGGTGCCTTTGGCGGCGGCGAGCATCATCACGGACATGATGCTCTTGGCATCAACTGCACGGCCATCCCGGATTAGCTGAATACGGCAGGAAAAATTACTGGTGACGTCGATCAGTTTGGCCGTTGCCCGGGCGTGCAGTCCCAACTTGTTGATGATGGTTAACTGCTTTTCGATCATGCATTACCCCGATTGTGGAAGTTCGCGATGCTGGACCAGGACATTATCCATGCTTTTCTTGAAATGACCAGTCAGCTGCTCCGCGAGATACACCGACCGATGTTGGCCGCCGGTGCAGCCGATACAGATGGTCAGGTAGCTGCGGTTGTTACGCTGGAATTCGGGTAACCATTTTTCGATAAACAGGCAGATATCAGACTGCATCTCGGTGACCAGTGATTGCTGCCTGAGATAATCGATCACCGGTTGATCGAGTCCGGTGTATTGGCGCAGACTTGGCTCCCAGTAGGGATTAGGCAGGCAGCGGACATCGTAGACCAGGTCGGCATCCAGCGGCACCCCATGTTTGAAGCCAAACGATTGAAACTGCAGCGCCAGTTCCTGGCTGCTACGACCGGCGACACGCAGCTTGATAATATCGCGAAGTTCGTAAAGCGATAGTAGGGTCGTGTCGATGGTAAGGTCAGCCAGATTGGCAATGGGTTCGAGGAGTACTCTTTCCAATTCTATCGCTTGTGTCAGCCCTTTGTCGTCATTGGATAAGGGGTGGCGGCGACGGGTCTCGCTGAAGCGTTTTAACAGCGTGATGGGGGTGGCGTCGAGATAGAGAATGTCACAGGTAATTGGCGGCTTGATCAGGCGTTCGAATATGTCCGCAAATTGGCCTAATCCCAAGGGGGTGTTGCGGGCATCGATACTGATGGCGATGCCGCTTTTGTCTTCCATGGGTTGGTGCAGGATCTGTTCAACTAGTGCTGGCAGTAAACCCACGGGCAGGTTGTCGATACAATAAAAACCTAGGTCCTCCAGTGCTTGCAGCGCGGTCGATTTACCCGAGCCGGAACGACCACTGAGGATTACTAGGCGCATTAAGTCCGCTCCATCTCGTAATCAACGGTCGCTTGGTAGAGTTGTTCGGCGGATTCGGTGCTGCGCAGTAGGTTGCGCACATCGGCTTTGCTGAACATCTCGGCCAGTGCGGCCAGTGTCTGCAGATGGGCTTCGGTGGCCTCGCTAGGCACGAGTAATATGAACAGCAGATCAACAGCCTGACCGTCGATAGCGTCGAAATCGATGGGCTCTTTTAAACGCAACAAGGTCCCCGTAGTTTGGGTGCAGCTTTCAAGGCGACAGTGCGGGATGGCGATCCCTTCTCCGATACCGGTGCTGCCCAGTCGTTCGCGGCCAATCAATCCGGCAAATATCTGCTCCGAATCGAGGTCGGGTGTTTGAGCGGCGATCAGCTCACTGGCTTGTTCAAGTACACGTTTTTTACTGTTACCGGAAACGCCGTAAAAACAGCGCTCCCGTACCAGGGTCTCATGAATCAACATAAGCCTGTCCAGAGAAGAGTGATGGAAGTGTTATTTGTAGTTCTGTAGTTTTTCTTTGTGCTTGATGACCTGGCGGTCCAGCTTATCGATCAGGGCGTCGATAGCTGCGTACATATCTTCAGATTCTGCTTTGGCGAATACTTCACCGCCCGCTAGCAAGACGGTCGCTTCAGCTTCCTGGCGCAGGTTTTGAACGGTCAGGGTGACTTGAACGTTGGTGATGTGGTCGAAATGGCGCTCCAACTTGTCAAATTTGCTCGTGACGTAAGTGCGAAGTGCATCTGTAAGTTCGACGTGGTGGCCAGTGATGTTCAGCTGCATTGTTTGTCTCCTAGAATGCGACTTGATTAAGAGTAATGATAATGTCGAGCAAAGGGCGGACTGTTCCCTGTTGGCGCCATCATACCAGACGTTTACGTTCATTGGAGGGCGGTATTTGTAACGCCTCCCGATATTTTGCAATGGTGCGTCGCGCAACCTGAACCCCTTGCTCTTCAAGAATGGCTGCGATCTTGCTATCGCTGAGGGGTTTTGTAGGCGGTTCGCTGGCAACCAGCTTCTTGATAATGGCGCGGATTGCGATAGAGGAGCATTCTCCACCGGAGGCTGTGCTGACGTGACTGGAAAAGAAATACTTGAGTTCGAAAATACCCCGCGGGGTGTGCATGAATTTCTGGGTGGTAACGCGGGAGATGGTGGATTCATGCATCTCCACCGCTTCGGCGATTTCTGCCAGTACCAGCGGTTTCATCGCTTCCTCGCCATACTCAAGAAAGTCCTGTTGGTGTTCAACAATTTTGCAGGAGACTTTGAGCAGGGTTTCGTTGCGGCTCTGCAGGCTTTTGATAAACCAGCGTGCTTCCTGCAGATGATTTTTTAAATAGACGTTGTCAGCGCTGTTGTCGGCGCGTTTGACCAGGCCCGCATAGTCGCCATTAATGCGAATTTTGGGCATCGCGCCGTTGTTCAGGTTGACCGTCCAGGCGCCCTGTTCCTTTTTGACCGTGACGTCGGGGATTACGTACTCCGGATCGCCATGAGCGATCAGGCTGCCTGGGCGCGGGTTAAGGCTTTGGATGATCTGCACCACCTCCAGTAACTCAGAATCCTTGAGTTTCATGCGTCGCAGCAGCTGTTTGAAATCGCGGCTGCCAAGCAGAGCCAGGTGCTGGTTGACCAGTTTTCGGGCTTGGTTGTGGCGCAATCGAGATTCCGTTCGATCGGCTAGCTGATCGAGCTGGATCAGCAGACACTCGCGCAGATCGCGGGCAGCAATGCCGGGCGGGTCAAACTGTTGAATGCGGCGCAACACCGCCTCCACTTCCTCGGTTTCCGGTAGCTCTTCAGGGCTGAGGTTCAGCGCATCGAGATCGAGGCAGCCGAGGACCTCTTCGATTGATACCCGCAGGTAGCCGTCGGGGTCTATGCCGTCGATCAGCGGTTCTGCAATCAGTCGGTCAAGATCGCTCATCGGGGTTAGGTTTAGTTGCCACTGAAGGTGGTCGATGAGGGTGTCGCTGGAGCGATCAGGTGTTTCAAACTCCATACCATCGTAATCGCCACTGTTGCCGCTGCCGGTAGATAACCCGGCCGACGGATAACTATCATCCCAGCTGCTGTCGCTGGCTGGCTCTACGGGGATGTTTTCGTTCCAGTCCTCGTTAACCGGGATCTCATCGGTGGCGCTCTCGAAGTCGCTGGGTATTGGCTCGGGGCCATCGGGATCCGGGCTGTCGGGATTTGGCGTGTCGGTTGTTTGTTGTGAGTTTTGATCCGGTATTTCGGTGTCGTTGAGGAGTTCTCCATCAACCGCTTCGAGCATTGGATTTGCTTCGAGGTTCTCCTGGATCTCCTGTTGCAGGTCGAGGGTAGAAAGCTGCAGCAGCCGGATCGCCTGCTGTAGTTGCGGCGTCATCGTGAGTTGCTGGCTGATCTTTAATTGAAGCGAGGGTTTCATTGGGTCTGTGAGATACCTTGGTTTAAAACGGCGCTAATTAAGTTTATCTGCAGTCTAATCTAAAGCGGCACAATTCTAGCATGAATCGCTAATAGGGTCAGCCAAAACCATATTCGAACATTCGGCAGCCGTTAACGGCGATCATAGCCGGAATTTATCGCCGAGATAAACCGATTTCACCTGTTCGTTATCCAGAATTGCGCCCGGCGTGCCTTCGGCTAATAGGTAGCCATCATTGACAATATAGGCATGCTCGCAGATGTCCAGCGTTTCGCGAACGTTATGGTCGGTAATGAGTACCCCTATGCCTCGGTCTTTGAGCTGGGTAACGATCTGCTTTATATCATTGACAGAGATCGGGTCGACGCCAGCAAAGGGCTCGTCCAGGAGAATAAAGGTGGGGTCGGTGGCCAGTGCTCTGGCTATTTCAGCCCGGCGCCGTTCACCGCCCGACAGGCTCATCCCCAGGCTATCGCGAATGTGCTGGATGTTGAATTCGTTCAGTAGTTGCTCCAGTGCTTGTTGGCGCTGGCGTTTATCCAGGTCGCGGCGGGTTTCGAGGATCGCCATAATGTTGTCCTGGACGCTGAGTTTACGAAAGATTGAGGCTTCCTGTGGCAGGTAGCCGATCCCTTTTCTCGCCCGGCCGTGCATGGGCAGGTGGGTGATATCCTCATCGTCAATAAGCACCTGGCCGTGATCTGAGGGGACCAATCCAACGATCATGTAAAAACAGGTGGTCTTGCCAGCGCCGTTAGGGCCGAGCAGTCCCACTATCTGGCCTTGGCTGATCGTTATCGACACGTCTTTGACGACTTGGCGTCGGCTATAGGCTTTGGCCAGGTGGCGCGCTTCGAGGCGACTCATGGTTTTGGTTTCTCTGCTGTGGTGCTGTTGTTCTCGGGACTGTTCTCGGGACTGTTCTCGGGACTGCTCTCGGGATTGTCTTTGATGTCGTTCGCGCTGTTTACAGGGCTGGGAGCAACGCTGGCGGTGCTGTCGTCGCCAGCGGGCGCCGCGGAGGGTTGTTTGCTTCGCGGTTGGATAATCATCTGTACCCTGCTATCTGGCTGGAGCTTATCACTGAACGCCTGGATCACGTTTTTGGTGGTATCGACTTGAATTCGCTTACCACTAAAGCTGTCATCGGCGCGGAGTAGTTTGGCTTGTTCGGTCAGGGTCAGCAGATCCAGCTGAATATCAAACTCGATGGTCAATCCGAATCCGTGGGTGATCGGGGCTTCTTGTTGATGCTGCTGTTGAAAATGAGCGGGCTGTCCCTGAGCCACCAGGCGGCGGATATCGCCTTTGCCGTCGGTGTACAGGGTTAGTTGGTCCGCGTCGAGCTGGAGTGATCCTTGGGTCAGTTTGACGCTGCCGGAATAGATAGCGGTACCGTTACTCTCGTTGATTTCTGCCCGATCAGCGGAGATTGTGATGGGTTGTTGCTTGTCCTGTGGTAATGCCCAGGTCAGGGCGGCGAATAGCATCGTACCTACGAGTATCAGGTAGCGGTTAATTGGGTTCATAGCGGCCTCGGACAGCGTGGTGCAGTTGAAGTTTATCGTTGGCGAAATTTGCCGTCATGCCGGTGGCATGGGTGTTACCGATGGGTTGGTATAGCGCCACCTCGGCATCGGTTTCGGCCTGCTGTTGTGCAGGAATGATTTTGAGGTAGGGGGTTTCAAATCGATAGCGCTGGTCAATCTGGTTGTACAGGACGACCTCGCCACGTAACCAGAAGACATCATGGTTGGGCTCTAGGTCGCCGAGCAACGCTTGGGCCCTGATCGGTGCCTTGTTTTCGCGGTACAGGGTCACGACCGGCTCGTCGATCAGGGTGTGGTCTGTGCTGGGTAGGTGGCGAATGCGCAGCCCTTTGATCGAGTGGGTCAGCCGACCGCTGAGGTCGTATTGTTGGATGCTCACGCCGGTGACATAGGTGTCGGCCTCGCCGATATGTTCCGGCTGAGGGGGCGCAGGGATGCGTTCTGGCTCCATAAAGCCCCAGGCCAGCAGGATCAGCACGCTGGCGGTCAGGGATAGGAATAGCTTGAGGCGCTTGGAATTCACTGCGGCTGCTGCCGTTCGGGTTGGGGTAAGTGTTGTGACAGTGAAAGGGGCGTCGGCAAGTCGGGTCGCTCTAAGTAAGGTGTCAATCCTTGGTAGAAGCTGTTCGGGCCGGTCATGATCAGCTCGCACAGCTCTCCGTCTGCACTGTAGTGCAGTCGGCCGCCGGTGAGGGCATTATCGATGTCCAGCGTCAGTAGTTTTATCTCTTTGGCCTGCGCGAAACCCCGATCCATTAGAGAACGCCGGCACGTAATAGGTCGTGCATATTGAGCGCGCCGATCGGTCGATGCTGTGGATCGACAACGATCAGACCGTTGATCTTGCGCTCTTCCATCAGGTGTAGCGCCGCGGCAGCCAGGCTCTCGGGGGTGCTGGTTTGGGCGTCGCGTGTCATCACCTGGAGGATCGGTGTCCGTTTTATATCTAGCTGAAGATCAAGGGTGCGGCGCAGATCGCCGTCGGTGAACACGCCGACCAGTTGCCCGGTGTCGTCTACAACGGCGCACATGCCTAAGCCTTTATGGCTGATTTCAACCAGGGTGTCGCTCAGGCTGGTGCTCTGCTTGACCAATGGCAGGCGTTCACCGCTGTGCATCAGGTCCTTGACCTTGAGTAGCAATTTGCGCCCCAGGGCTCCGCCCGGGTGGGAGAACGCAAAATCTTCAGAGCTGAAGCCGCGGGCTTCGAGCAGTGCGATCGCCAGCGCATCGCCGATCACCAGTGCTGCTGTGGTACTGGCGGTCGGAGCAAGTCCCAGGGGGCAGGCCTCGCTCTTGATGCTGACATCGAGGTTGGCGTCAGCCGCTCGGGAGAGGACGGAGCGGGGGTTCCCGGTGATGCTGATGAGCGGGATGCCCAGGCGTTGGATTAGTGGCAGCAGGGTCACTACTTCGACGGTGCTGCCGGAGTTTGACAGTGCGATTACTAGGTCTTGGGCTGTCTCTTATACACATCT
>SDWN01000500.1 GCA_004195305.1 Neptunomonas sp.
GCCGATCGTAGCGAGGGAAATACGATTTGAGGCAGATTTTTCGATCATCCGAGGCGAATAGCGAGCTATTTAACGAGGGTGATCGTGAAAATATGACCAAATTCGGGTTTTCCGCAGTAGATCAGTGTTAAGTCCGACAGGCTCCTAGTGGGCTAAGGTCAAGTTGTCCCTGTCTCAGCGCCGGACACCAATAGTAGCTGCTGCTGAGTGGGCGGGTGAACTGGAACAGCGCATCGACGATGCCATCGTCGAGCCCGAGCATACGTTTAAGCTGGGCCTCGAAGGGGCTAAAGCTAGACCCAAAGGCGACAAACATCAATCCCGCTTCCTGGTTATCTGCCCAGGGCATGGAGCGACGGAGCAAAAAGGCTTCGGGGCTAAAACTCTCCTGAGCGGTACGCTTGACGTGGGCTGACGCGGGGGCGTCCTCGAGCTCTTCGTTGTCACTGAGGCGGCGGCCGATGCTGTGGTCTTGCTGTTGCAGGGGCATCGCCTCGAACCGGTCCATATCGTGGCGCCATTGCTGCACGGCGACGAAGCTGCTGCCTAGGAGTTGTGGCTGCTGGCTGAGGGCCGTCTGTATGGCAGCCTCGCCCTCGGGGTTTTCGGTGCCGTCTTCGTAACCGGTCAGGTCGCGTCCCTGGCGATAACTAAAACCATCGACAGTGTGTTCAAGGCTGAACCCAAAGGCGAGTTGTTGGATCAGTCGGCGACCCTGGTGCAGCAGTACGCCGTGATCATCACCGCGTAACCAGATCCACAGCGCGTGGGGTGTTGCGGGGATATCAATGCCGTTACAGGCGTAGCTGGGGCTGGGTTTGAGTCCGTCTATCCGGGCGTTGAGGCGATCGACCAGTGAGGCACCCAGGCCGATCACCGCATCGGGCTCCAGAATCAGATCATCCAGCCGCTGGCGCAGGTGGGCGCTGTCTATCCCAGGTAGCAGGTTGAAACTCAGGTAGCGGCTCAGCGCTGGCGTCGGTTCGAGGATGCCGGGTTGGGCTTGGGTCATGGTCGATCGTCCTTTTTCGGTAGGCTGCTGCTATGGGGCGAAGGCTGCTATGGGGCTAAGAATAGTTTCTGAATGGCGATATCGGAGGCTTTTCGGTGTGCGAACTGTTTTATGCTATCGCTACAGGCGAGCAGGTCGAGATTATCCGGGAGCGCCGCTCCGGCGCTGATCAGGGTGCCTACCAGCATGGTTCTTTCCTGACATATCAGTAGTCCCAGTGCGCTCAGATCGTTGCGTCGGTAATCATTGAGGTCGGCGCCGTACTGCAGTAATCGGTTGATCAGCAGCATGGCCAGGTTGTCATCATCCAGGGCTAGGCAGGCAAAGAGCGGCTCGCCTTCGTTAGCGTTGGCATTAGCGCCTGCTTGCAACAGGTGGGTCGTCAGGCTTAATGGGTCTTTGTGGGTGTTGATCGCCACGCTGAGCAGCAGGGTGCCCTCGTTATCCTCTTCAGGCAGTAGGGCACCTGCTTCCAGTAGCTTCTGCAGGCATGCTGCTTGCTCTCGCCGCAACGCGTGCTCTACTGCAGGGCGTGCATGGGTCTCATCGGCGTTCAGGAGCAGCGGAGCGTTGATGTCCTCGCCGGCGCGAATGGCCTTGAGTAACAAGTTGAGATCGTCTTGCAGCAGCGCTTTGGCTAGTTTGTTTTTTCTAAACAGTCTGTTAAGCATAGAGATAATAAGTATGTCGCCTCTGGTTCTGGATTGCCCAGTAGAATAACTGCCGCGTCTGAGGTGGCATTATTGTGCCTGAGAGAGGATCAATTGTAACCTGAGTATCGGGCTAGCAAAGGGCCGGACCGGAATCCACGGGTGCTCAAACAGCAAAAGGCAGCCCTGGGGCTGCCTTTAAGGGTCAGCAGGTAGGGTTAGCCCCCCAGATAGGCGTTGCGAACCTCGTCGTTGACCAGCAGTGCTGCGCCGGTGTCCTGGAGGACGATACGGCCATTCTCGATCACATAGCCGCGGTCGGCGATGCGCAGCGCCTGGTTGGCGTTCTGCTCGACCAAAAAGATGGTCACGCCATCGTCCCGTAGCATCGCGATGATATTGAAAATCTGCTGAATAATGAGCGGAGCCAGGCCCAGTGAGGGTTCGTCCAGGAACAGCATCCGTGGGTTGCTCATCAGCGCGCGCCCGATCGCCAGCATCTGCTGTTCGCCGCCGGACATGGTACCGGCGCGTTGGTCTTCACGTTCTTTTAACCGCGGAAACAGTTCGTAGACGTGCGCTATGTTTTTGGCGTACTTGGCCTTTTCGGTAAAGAAGCCACCCATGCTGAGGTTCTCTTCAACCGTCATGGCGGAGAATATCCGCCGTCCTTCGGGTACCACCGCTAAGCCTTGACGCATGATCCGATCGGTCTGTTCGCGAGTAATCTCGTTGCCTTCGTAGAATATCTTGCCACTACTGGCGCGCGGGTCACCACAGATGGTCATCATCAGGGTCGACTTGCCAGCCCCGTTGGCACCGATCAGGGTGACGATTTCACCTTTGTTGACCTCCAGGGATACGTCGTGCAGTGCCTGAATCTTACCGTAGTGGGTGGATACATTTTCCAGTCTTAACATGGATTACTCCTCCCTGAAGATAGAAGGCGCTTTGATGGCCTCTGGGTTATCGCCAGTGCGTGAATGCTTGAACTGTGCTTGGAGGTCATTGGCATTACTCCTCACCGTACAGGGAAGGCGCTTTAATCGCCTCTGGGTTATCGCCAGTGCGTGAATGCTTGAGCTGTGCTTGGAGGTCATTGGCATTACTCCTCACCGTGCAGGGAAGGCGCTTTAATCGCCTCTGGGTTATCAGCCAGTGCGTGAATGCTTGAGCTGTGCTTGGAGGTCATTGGCATTACTCCTCCCCCAGATAGGCTTTAATAACATCGGGATTATCGCGAACCTCTGCCGGCGTGCCGCTGGCTAGCGGGGCGCCCTGATTGATAACAACGATCTGATCAGAGATCCCCATGACCAGCCCCATGTCATGTTCGATCAGCAGGATGGAGACATCGAACTCGTCGCGTAGATTGCAGATCAGTTGATCCAGTTCCTTGGTCTCGTTGGGGTTTAGACCCGCAGCGGGTTCATCCAGCATCAGCAGCCGGGGGGTGGTGACCATGCAGCGGGCTATTTCGAGTCGGCGTTGTTGGCCGTAGGCCAGATTGCCCGCTTCGCGATTGGCGAACTCCAGCAGGTTAACTTTTTTGAGCCAGTGCGCAGCGTTTTCCATCGCCCGCTTTTCTGTTTTACGATAATGAGGGGTCTTCAAAAAACCGGATAGCAGATTGGTGTTCATATGCATGTGCTGGGCAACCAGCAGGTTTTCGATGACGGTCATCTCCTTGAACAGGCGAACGTGCTGGAAGGTGCGGACCATTCCTTTACGGGCAAGCTTGTGCCCTTTCAGTCCCTGGATCTGCTCACCGTCGAAGACGATGGTGCCCTGGGTTGGGGTATAAAAACCGCTGATGCAGTTGAATACGGTGGTTTTTCCAGCGCCGTTAGGGCCGATGACCGATACGATCTCTTTTTCGTGCACGCTCAGGCTGACGTTATTAACCGCCAGCAGGCCGCCAAAGCGCATGCACAGGCCTGAGACTTCTAGGAGTGCTTTGCTCATTGGGGCTTATCTCCGGAGGCGAGTTCTAAGTGCGGGCGTGATTTCGGCACCAGCCCTTGCGGACGCCAGATCATCATGAATACCATCAGCAGGCCAAACATCAGCATCCGGTACTCTTGGAATTCACGCGCCAGTTCTGGCAGCACGGTGAGGATGATCGCGGCCAGGATAATACCCAGTTGCGATCCCATGCCGCCGAGCACCACGATCGACAGTATGATGGCCGACTCGATAAATACGAACGATTCCGGGCTGATAAAACCCTGCCTTGCGGCGAAGAAACAGCCAGCGAACCCGGCAAAAGTGGCGCCTATGGTAAATGCGGTCAGTTTAACGATGGTCGGATTGAGCCCCAGCGAACGACAGGCGATCTCGTCCTCACGCAGCGCCTCCCAAGCTCGACCAATCGGCATCCGGGTCAGGCGGTTGATCACGTAGATTGTTATCAGTACCAATGCCACGGCCAGCAGATAGAGGAAGATGACCTTGTAACTGGGGTCGTAGGCGATACCGAAGTACTCGTGGAACGGGACGTTGCAGGCATCGGCGAGCTTGTCTTCTGCGCTGCACCTGACCCGCTTGGTAAACTCCAGTCCGAACAGGTCGGGTTTTGGAATCCGGCTGATGCCGTTGGGGCCGCCGGTGACGTTGGTCCAGTTTAGCAGCAGGATGCGGATGATCTCGCCGAAGCCCAGGGTCACGATCGCCAGATAGTCACCGCGTAAGCGCAGTACCGGGAAGCCAAGCAGGAAGCCGAACGTGGCCGCCAGCAGACCGCACAGTGGTAAGGCAACCCAGAACGACACATCGTAGTAGAGCGATAGCAGTGCATAGGTGTAGGCGCCGACTGCGTAGAAGGCGACATAGCCCAGGTCGAGCAGGCCTGCCAGGCCGACCACGATATTCAACCCCAGGCCGAGCATGATATAGATCAGCGCTAAGGTTGCCAGATCGATCGCACCGCGATTAGAGAACTCGGTGAACGGCCAGATCAGTGCAGCTGCGATAACAAAGGCGATACCCAGTTGCTTGATTCGATCCCCTTTTTTACCTTCTGGCAGCAATGAGGCGACAGAGGGTAGCTCGGGGAGTTTGACCAGTCCGGTGAGTTGCTCGCGGAATAGCTGAAACAGGAACACCGCCAGGGTGGAGCCTGCGATGCTGTACCAGGTGAACTCCGATGCTGAGTGCAGGGTTAAATTGATGCCTTCGGTCTTGAGCTGAATACCCAGCATCATGCTGGTCAGAACGAGCGTAACGATGGCGGCAAAAATAGCGGGATAGAGGGGTCTATTCATCAGATTTTCTCCACCTCAGGTTTGCCCAGCAATCCGCTCGGACGGAATAGCAATACCAGGATTAATAAGCCAAAGGACACGACGTCTTTGTATTCGCTGCTGAAGTAAGCCGAGGTCATCGCTTCAGTGGTGCCGAGTAACAGTCCTCCCAGCATCGCGCCTGGGATCGAGCCGATGCCGCCCAGTACCGCAGCGGTGAACGCCTTCAGGCCAGCGATAAAGCCGATGTAGGGGTTAACCACGCCGTAATACATCCCCAGCAGCACTCCCGCCACAGCAGCCAGTGCTGCCCCGACGACAAAGGTCAGGGCGATGATGTTGTTGGTGTTGATTCCCAGCAGGTTGGTCATGCCCAGGTCTTGTGAGCAGGAGCGACAGGCTCGACCCCATTTGGATTTGGAGATAAACAGGGTCAGTACGCCCATGGTCACCAGGGTGACGATAAAAATAATGACCTGCATATACGACAGACTGGCTTCAAAGGTATCGGCGCTGCCGAAGGTCCAGCCGCCGGTGATCAGGCTGGGCATGGCTATATCTCGGGAGCCTTGTGCCAAACGGACGAAGTTCTGCAAGAAGATCGACATGCCGATCGCTGATATAAGAGCTAGCAGACGGGGAGCACCACGGAGTGGTCGATAGGCAACGCGCTCAATAGTGAAGCCGTAAGAGGCCGCAACCATCATGCTGACCAGTAGCGCGGCCATGAATATCAACGGCAGGCTGTCCAGTCCTAAGGTGGTAAGGCCGGCGATAACGATAAATGCAACGTAGGTGCCGATCATATAAACCTCGCCATGCGCGAAGTTGATCATACCGACGATGCCGTAAACCATGGTGTAACCGATCGCGATCAACGCATAGGTGCTACCGATGGTCAGGCCGTTCAGCAGCTGCTGAACGAAATATAACAATTCTTCTAGCATAGGATTTGTAACCCCTAATAAAAAACACCCTCTTCTTGTGAAAGAGGGTGTTCAGTTAAAACTTAGAATCCTTACTTAACTGCAGTTTTAGAACCGTCTTTGTGCCAATTATAGACCACGAAACTAAACTGTTTCAGGTCGCCTTTGGCATCAAAAGCAAGGTCACCAGTCGGGGTGCTGAACGAGCTGCTGCGCATGTGCTCAGCCATCTTGTCAGTATCGACACTGCCAACGGCTTTGATGGTGTCCGCCATGATCTGCACTGCTGAGTAAGCAGGGAAGACGAATGCACCGCTGGGATCTTCGTTGTTAGCCTTAAATGCAGCAACCAGTGCAGCATTTTTAGGATCCTTTTCGAAGCTGTCGGGGAGTGTGACCAGCAGCCCTTCAGACGCTTCACCCGCGATAGCGGTGATGTCAGGGTTGCCTACCCCTTCGGGTCCCATAAATTGAGCCTCGAATCCCTTTTCTTTTGACTGACGCAGGATGGCACCGAGTTCGGGGTGGTAGCCACCGTAGTAAACGAAATCTACTTTCTCTTTTTTCATCTTGCCGATCAGGGCGGAAAAATCTTTATCGCCGGAGGTGACGCCTTCAAACATCACGATGTTGATGCCTGCTTTGTCCATCTCGCTCTTAACCGAGGTGGCCAAGCCTTCACCATACTGCTGCTTGTCGTGAATCACCGCAACATTCTTGGGTTTAACGCGGTCGATGATGTATTTGGCAGCAAACGGGCCCTGGAGGCTATCCAGGCCGATAGTGCGGAAGATGAGCTGGTAGCCTTTTTCGGTGATGCTGGCGTTAGTCGATGCCGCCGTGATCATCAGGATGCCTTCATCTTCATAGATGTCTGAGGCGGGTTCAGTAGAGCTGGAGCAGAGATGTCCAACAACCAGCTGGACCCCATCGTTAACAATTTTGTTGGCAACCGCGGTGGCTTGTTTAGGGTCGCAGGCATCATCATAGACAATGCCGACCAGCTTCTCGCCGTTAACACCGCCCGCTTTGTTGATCTGCTCGATCGCCATCTTGGCGCCGATAAATTGCATATCACCGTACTGAGCAACGGGGCCGGTGACCGGGCCCGCTAATGCGATTTTAATCTCTGCCTGGGCCAGCGTTGCGCCCAGCATCAGGGTGGATACGCCCAATCCCAGCAGTGTCTTTTTGAAGTTCATAGTTGATGATCCCGATAGTAATCCGATTATTATTTTAGTCTTCGAACGTGCACCCTGCAGATCCGACGGTCAGGTGTTATTCGAGAGATTTTAGAGCGTCCTTTTTGCCCTCCCGCGTGGGAGGTTATTTGGGCGCTGCATAAGCAGCTAACCTTACCGTTACAAAAGTAGTAAATGCAAATTTTTTAACAGCTGCCAATAATAATGAACACAGGGGTTTGAAATAATACGCATCTGTTGCTACTTATGAGCGGGTGTTGAGTTTTAATGGTTTTGTTGGGTTGTTTTCTTTATCGGTGTAGATGCAGCAGTGTGCTTCAGCGTGGTTTCGGGCACGGTTGTCACGAGCTGGTGCCAACCAGTATAGAGGGAGGGTGACAACGTCTTTTATAGAGCAAGGTAACAACTTCGCGGTTAAATTAAATAAAACCAGGTGGGCGGTTGACACTTCGGCTGGATACGGTAATATGCGGCTCCTCAACGACGGAGGGGTGGCAGAGCGGTTTAATGCACCAGTCTTGAAAACTGGCGTAGGTTAATAGCCTACCGAGAGTTCGAATCTCTCCTCCTCCGCCATTTTTTGTTGATCCTCGATAGCTCAGTTGGTAGAGCAGTAGACTGTTAATCTATTGGTCGCAGGTTCGAGTCCTGCTCGAGGAGCCACAAAGAAAGTCTGGCCTTAGGGTCATGCTGAGATGCTTGAAGATTGCTACCAGTCTTCGGGTTTGTAAGTTCGGGAAGGGTCGTTAGCTCAGTTGGTAGAGCAGTTGGCTTTTAACCAATTGGTCGCGCGTTCGAGTCGCGCACGACCCACCACCGAATTTTACGTTTATCCTGTTTAGGGATTTAGAGAGGGTCGTTAGCTCAGTTGGTAGAGCAGTTGGCTTTTAACCAATTGGTCGCGCGTTCGAGTCGCGCACGACCCACCACTCTAATCTCTTCTTCTTGGCATATTCTCTTCCCTGTCGGCTCCGTTGCTGAACGGGGTGTCTTTGTTTTATTGGCTGCAATCGCGTTGGATCTGGTCTGCTTAGGCTAGGTATTCGATAGCGATGATCTCGTAAAAGTGACTTCCCGTCGGGGTTGGAACCTCTATCTCGTCGCCCACCTCTTTTTTTAGCAATGCGCGAGCCATCGGTGCGTCGATGCTGATGTAGTGGTCCGTATCAATTTCATCGGGGCCAACAATGCGTAAACGACGTTCATTAGCGTCATCGTCGACCAGAGAGACCCAGGCCCCAAAAAACACCTTGCTGGTGTCTCCGGGCGGTCTGTCAACGACGGTCATGTCGTCCAGTCGTTTGCTCAGGTAGCGCACACGGCGGTCGATCTCACGCAGTTGTTTTTTGCCATAGATGTATTCTGCGTTTTCCGAGCGATCGCCCTGTGCGGCAGCCTCTCTGACGCTCTCGGTCACCTCGGGGCGTTTGACCTTCCATAAGTACTTCAGCTCTTTGATTAAGCGCTGTTCACCTTCTGCGGTGATGTATCGGGAGCTGGGTGGGGTCGGTGGTCGGTAGCGTGACATGGGCAGTTGTGGTCTCGTAAAAAACGTCATCATTTCTATCGCACCATCATAGCCTGATGAAAACAGCGTCAACAGCGAATTCGTAGCCTTAAAGAAAATGAGCAGATGGCCGATGTATAGGTTACTGCTGTTTGTATTCTGTTGTTGGGACTGTGATGAGACCTGAAGAGATCGTCAACGCACGGATCGATATCCTCCATGCCGGAGTGAATCCGGCTGTCCGGCACACGGACGGGGCGCAGTTCGCGTTGATGCTAAGCATGATCTCGGCTTCGCAGGACTGGGCGCAGCAGTTGGCGTTGCGCGACCTAGGTAGCGACCCCAGTGGTGAGTCTGCTGCAGCGATTGTTGACCGTAACCAGTTATATACCCCGGAGATGGCGGGTGAGATGGGGCGTGCGCTGCAGGAGGGGCGCACGGGCGATCTGCAGATGCAGCTGAGTTGGCTTGAGAGCGTGCCGCTGCAGCGGCGGCCAGGGGCTGTGTCGGCAGCCTCAGTCGATTCCGCTGCTGTGCCTTTGAGTCAGGCTGCGGTTCTGGCCAAGCGTTATGATCTGGTCGGCGAGGTGCGCCAATCGCGGCTGCAGTTGGCGGCCTGAGAGGGGTGTTTTGATAGTCTCCTCGCGGGTTGTTGAAAATCTACCTGCGTTGCTGATACGTCGTTTAAAACGACCTCAAAATGCTCATTTATACCTATAAGCTGCGCTTTTTCGGTCGTTTTTGCCTAGTCTCGGCGGCCTCGCTAACGCTTTT
>SDWN01000504.1 GCA_004195305.1 Neptunomonas sp.
GAACGCTCGTTACGATGCGTATCAACCCGGCTGTACTGTTGTGCCTTTGCGTCCCGCTTGGATTCGATCCAATCGGCACCGATGTAAAAGACACTGGGTTTGGTCTTCTCTTCGCGCCTTAACACGGTGGTATCTATCTCAGCAATCAGTTTGGCCACTTCGCTGCTCGGATCATTCAGATCCCCAAAGATACGCGCCCTGCCCGGACAGGTATTAACACACGAAGGGGCGACCCCCTGAGTGATACGATGCAGGCAGAAATCGCACTTGTCGGCCGCACCATTACCCTGGGTCAACTCAGGGTCACCCTTGAACGGATTCATAAAGCGGGCGTCGTAGGGACAAGCCTCGACACACTTGGCGCAGCCGATGCACTTGGTCTCATCAACCACCACGATGCCATCCTTCTCGCGCTTATAGGTTACCCCCTCTTCCGGGCAGGCTTCGACACAGGGGGGCTCGGCGCAATGGTTACACAGACGGGGCAACATGCGCCTTTCCATACGGGGAAAGGCACCGGCTTCATGGTGCTCAACCCATGAACGCACGCCGCCGATAGGTACATCGAACTCACTCTTGCAGGCGATACTGCATGCCTGACACCCGGAGCAACGCCGCACATCAATCACCATTCCATAGCGAACCTTCTTCTGCGCCGCCTGGGCAACGCTGGGCGCTGCAGCCACAATGGTCACCAGCGCAGATCCCTTGCCTATGCTCTTAAGCAGATCTCTGCGGTTTAATTTCGGACCTGAATTGCTGTTCATCCTCTTCCCCTTTATCGAACCTATCTGTGTGCTTAATGATTCCAAGCGTCAGCTGATAAGGAGAGTAGAGCAAAATTCAATCCAACTTTATTTTTCTACTTAATTACAGTAACTTAGCAGAACAACAAAGATAAATAGGTTTACCCGGGTTACCGACAGGTAACATCGATACGGGGTAAAAACAGTGCGGAGTTACCAACAAGTAACCCTACAGATAGGATGGTAATAGGCTGGATATAAACATTCGTGCTAGGGTCACTACAGGCGTCCCCCTTCGCGAAGTTCAGAAGCAAACTATTAACCGGGTGGTCAAATAGGTTCCATACCTATCTGTCCGTCGCCCCTGCTCTTTCCCCAAAAAAGGCTGCCGCAGTTGCGCGGGACTGCTTGATTTTCTGGGGCTCGCATGGGTCATCGACCAATAAACAAACAGGTTTTTGCTCGTCAGTCGTTAGGGAAGAGCCTTAGGGATACCCCTATCGCGTCAACACAGCCAGTCCTTCAAGCGCGGGGCCATCATTGATTTTGACCGCCAGATCGATCTGGCGCACAGGGCGTTGTTGGGCGTGGAACCGTTGGATCAGACTCAGGTAGTTGCGGTAAGACTGACAAACCCGACCCACCTGTTCCAACGCCGTTCGTTGGCCACTGTCCAGGTGCGAGTTAGTGAATTGATTGACGATCAAGGACTCTACCACGAGGAAATTCTCCAGAGCCAGGGTGTGATAGCGCTCATCCTGCCGCAGCAGATAATTTTTAAAATTATGGATCCCCTTGCCATATCCCAGCTGGTACTTGATCTGTTCCAGATCACTCCAGGGCCATTTCTCACGCAGTTGCGCCAGTGCCGCGATGGCCTCGGCATCATCCACAGTGACAGAGCGATCTACATCATCAAGTCGCCAACCTTTGCCGCGCAGACTGATCACCCGCTCCAAGCCACTGTCGTAAGCATCAACCATGGCTTTAATGACCGCGACGGCAGGTCGCTCCTCAACAGTTATTTCCGGGCTGTTTTCAAGCTGTTTGAGGCTGTCCAAGGCGGCGTCGAAGGCCTTTTTGGCCCCTTCGTAATCATCATTCCGGCCCCGCAACACAAAGTTCTTAAAATGATGGATGCCCGCCCCATAGCCGAGCGAACGTACCAGGATTGCGACATTCTCACGGGCAGCGCTGGCGGCCTGCACCGTGCCCAATGCGGTTATCCACAGCAGCAGTGCAAGCAGGCACAGCGCCCATCGGCTAGTCTCGGATCTCATCACATCACCTCTCAACACTTCACCTTTCAACACCCTGTAACTCATACCTTGGTCACCCGCACCACTGTATCCATCCAGCGTTGCTGACCATTGATGGGATCCGGCGAGTTGGGAATCAACCAGTTGGGATGAGCCCCGTTGTTACTCCACCAGCGTCGGTCACGGTTGGGGATATTTTCAACCCCCTGGGGTGATACTTTACCCGAGGCAAAACGCCCATACTCCCAATGGCCGCAGTGATGAGAGATGGCGATGACACCCGGAACCACAGCGGGTGTAACCTTGGCACGGGTTTCGATCTCACCAATACCGGAAGTCACCTTGATCCAATCACCGTCGCCGATGCCTCGCGCCTGCGCCGTCCGGGGGTTAATCCAGGCGGGGTTATCATGGTAGATTTCTGCTAGCCAGCGGCAGTTCATGGTGCGTGAATGGGTATGCACATTGACTTTGTAGGTGGTGAGAATCAGGTCCTCAGGAGCCATCACAACATGCTCGGGGATAGCGACAAATTCGGCCAGCGGCGACAGCCCTTTGTTCTTCATCAACACCGAGTAGATCTCAAACAGTCCCGACTTATTAACTTTGTCCGGTGGAAATCCGACATAGACCCGTTCGCCGATCTTCTGTCCAACGTAGCCCTTGTAAGCGTTCTCGGTCTGAGTATATCCCTGCGCCATCGCGACCGATTCGCTCGCTGATCCGGCCTTTTTCCAGTTCCAGTAGACGCCACTCGCAGGATCAAAAATAACCCCTGACTTTGCCAGCGCTTTAGCGGCGACCTCAACACGGTAGGAGTAGTAACGAGGCTTCTCCCTCTTGTCGTGAAACACCCCGCGCTTGCGCATCCCGCGCAACCTCTTGGCCTTCTTTTTTATCAGCGGGGTCAGCTTGCACGCTTTATCGACAAATTCTTTCATCGACTTAACGCCCAAGGGTATATGGAGACGTTGGGCCAGATCGATACAGACATCCGGGAAATTTCGCGACTCACCCAGCGGGGTAACCAGTGGTTGGCGAATGTAATATTCGGCGACTTGCGTAGGTGACACCATATCCTCACAATCCCAGCGTTCCAGGTAAGTGGTATCGGGCAGAATCAGATCGGCCAATGCCGCTGACTCATCGTAGAAGGGGTTGATCGAGACCGTAAACGGCAACAACGTTTCGTCTTTCAACACCTCTGAATTAAGCTGGCAATCACCATTGGCGTAGACCGGTGCATAGCAGTACCAGAGATAGATAGCGGGCCGCCCGGCACTACCCTCTTTGATCCGATTAAGCACCTGGTTGCTGACGTGATGGGTCGGGAAAGCAACCTGGCCATCGAACCCATCGAGCAGGTCCAGCTTACGCGCCTCGGGCATCTTATTAGATTTAGGCTTGGGATAGATCCAATCGGCACCGACCGCTTTGCAACGCCCTCCCGGGTTATCGATATTGCCGGTGATGGCGGCCAGCATCTGGATCGCCCGTTCGGTTTCGTTGCCGTTGTAATGTGCCACAGCCCCTCGATAACTGATTACACACGCCGACCCCTTGGTGGCGAATTCACGGGCGATGGCAATGATTCGCTCGGCAGGCACCGCGCTTATGGTTTCCGCCCAAGAGGGGGTGTAAGGCGCAACAAAAAGCTTCAGGGCCTCAATTTTTTCGTCCAGGGTCGCGTTGACCTCTGCGGTGACCTTACAAAACTCCAGAAAGGGTAATCCGGCCTGGTACAGCCCCTCGTTGATGATGACATGACACATGGCCAGCACCACGGCCTGATCGGTTCCCGGTTTGACCGGCACCCATTCGGTGGACTTAGCGGCGGTATTGGAGAGGCGCACATCGAAGGTGACCAGACGCACCCCGCGCTCCACCATCGCCCGGATCAACCGCTGCGCGGTGGATATATGATTGGTGTGGGATTCAAATACATTGCTGCCGAAATTGAGCACATACTGGGTGTTATCAAAATCCCAATTATCGTAATGACCGCCCCAGGTCAGCTCCTGAGCAGTCCACTTACCCCCTTCACAGAGACTGGTGTGATTACCAATGGTGGCGGTGCCGTAAGCGGCCAAAAAGTTATTCACCAGCTGGCTGGTAGCGCCCTTCATGCGCCCATAATGAAACATAAATTTTTCTGGTTCGCCTGCGTCGAGAAGCGTTTGCATCCGTCCGGCCAACTCGCCCAACGCCTCATCCCAACTAATCCGTTTCCATTTCCCCTCGCCCCGTTTACCGACCCGGCGCATGGGATAGAGGATACGATCTGGATCGTAAAGTTGGTTGATACCCGCCTGTGATTTTGCACAGACCTTGCCCAGCGAGCGGATCGAATCGGGTTGCCCCTCAATCTTGGTCAGACGCCCCTCTTCCACATAGCCGATAATTGGACAGCGCGAGACACACTGCCAACAGGCGCTCGGTATCGCTTTTTTCTCCTTACCGCGCAGATAGGAGTAATCTTTTCCTCCCGCTAAGAATTTCTCCGGCGCCTTGAACAGAGGCTTATCATCCGTACTGTTTTCTGCCGCAGCCAGGCTATCGGCCGAAAGGAAAAGTCCGCTGGGCACACCAAAAACGCTACCCAGACCCGCGCCCAGCTTGAGAATATCACGACGATTGACCATGGTTTACTCCTTAGAGTCCGACCGGGCCGGTCAACTGACCGCCTACGACGATGACATAGCGCAACATAAATCCGCCCACAAGAACGGCCAACGGCAACGCCACCTCTAAGAGGTAGGGGACACGAAAGTGGCCGCCGCGGTATTGGCTGCGGATCACCAAGAAAACCTCCAGCAGCAGAGGAAGCAACAGCCCGATCAGGATCACCCAGGTCCAAAACAGCGCGGCCAACGCCCCTCCGGGGAGGAGAATCTGAATCGCATGACTGGCATCCTGCACGGTGACATAGGCGAACATAAAGAACAGCGCAATCACCACCAGTTCGATCATGATCAGAATCAGATCGGACAGGGTCAGCCAGTAGCCGGTATTATGAAACTGTCGCTCGCGAGTCTGATCAGCATCAGACCGGTGGGCAATGCGGTTGACCAACATGATGGCTGCGATACCGGTGGAAAGCGCCGAGACCGTAAACAATAGCCAGAGCACCGGGGTGTTCCACAACGGTCGCGAAGGCATCGCCCCTAACAACATGGCCGTATATACCGCGGTGGCGAGGGCCAAGGGGACGCAGGCACCCGCCAGAGGTTTGCGCAGTGCGGTTGACCAACGGTCCAGCCACTCGCCGCGTCGACCAGCGGCGATCTGCGCCCAACTCATGAAGCTCAACGCATAGAGGATAGACACTGCGCCAACCAGCAACAGGAGCCAGCCGCCATAGTTCATCGGCGACGGATTGAAGGTTTGATACCAGAAGTTGCTGGTCATGATATTGAGGGCCCGAAACGGACGACCCAACTCAAAAATAAGCAACCCGGTGCCTATAATCACCGGCAGCGGTCCGATCAGGGCACCGTATTTGGCAATAACGACATAGCGCTCGGCGAAGTTGCCACCCGGGCCCCGCAGGTAAATAAAGCTACTCACTGCAATCGCCCCGGCGCCTGTACCCGCAAGGAACAGATACCAGTAGATCGGCCAACTCCACATAAGATGATGCTCCATCGCTAACCTCTTTTGGTGTGAGTGCCCTTATGGGTGGTGACGCGGACGTACTGACCGGGACGCTTGGTATTTTCATCGGTCGTGTCGAGCCCGATATAGAAGACGTTGGGGCTCGTGCCAATATGCTCGCGGAGAACCGATACCGGATGTTTGGCAATTAACTGATGGATCTCGCTGTTGACATCATTGATATCCCCAAACACCCGTGCGCGGCCCTGGCAGGTGTTAACACAGGCGGGCAGCAACCCCTTCGAGACACGGTGGATGCACAGGTCGCATTTGTCAGCGGTACGGGTGACCGGATTAAGAAAGCGTGCACCGTAAGGACAGGCTTGGGCGCAATAAAGACAGCCGATACAGACTCCCTGGTCGATCACCACGATGCCATCTTGGGGCCGTTTATAGGTAGCACCGGTGGGACAGACGCGGACGCAATCCGGATCGCTGCAGTGGTTACACATCCGCGGTAAAAAACTCCGCCCGACATTGGGGTATTCGCCTTTCTCGGTGTACTCCACCCAGCTTCTGGCGACACCCATCGGTACATCAAACTCCGCCTTACAGGCGACACTGCAGGCATGACAGCCGATGCAGCGGCGCAGGTCGATCAGCATGCCGTACTGCACGCCGGTTTTTTTTGAGCTAGCGATAATCTGCGCTGAATTAGCCCCAACCCCCGGAGCCTGCGACAGCGCAACAGCACTGGCTAGCGAGCCGACGGCCAGCCCCCCTGCCGTCTTGAGGAACTCCCGACGTTTGTTTGCTTCCTTATCGGTCATGGTTAACTCCATTGCAGCAGCCCCCCGCGTTGTCGTCACTACCGCTTAATTATCAGACGTTTTTGCAAAGGCATTTTCACGTAGATCAACACTTTGATGCTTTTCGTTGTAGTGGCACTCGATGCAACTCATCCGCCCATCCAGGGCTTTTTTATGCGCATTGACCCCCCGTTGCCGTTGCGGCTCTATCCGCTCCTCGACATGGCAGCTGCGACAGGTCGGGCTATTCGTTTCAAAGAGCCGATCCCGGACACGATAGGCCGCGGCTTGGCGTGGCGGCAGCCAGTTCCCCGCGCGCTCAGCGATCCGGCTTCGAAAATGGCCATACAGGTCAGTCAGGCTGGAAAAATGGCTATAAACATAAAAGCTGTTGATAAACCCGGGAGGCAGATGGCATTCGGCACAGGCGGCCTGTTGCTTAGTCGCCACGCTCTCCGATGGGCTGACTGGCAGGACCAGTGGATGGGGTTTGGAGTTGGCTAGCCTGACATCAGCACGGTACTCCTGATCGTTATGGCAATAAGAGCAAGCCGCATCAACCGCAACCAGTTTGCGCGTTAACGACTCGAAGGCCACCACAGCGGCAATAACCGCAAGTCCGAGCGTGATAGCAACGATCTGCCCCCCTCTGCGATTAAACATTCCCACGTGCTCCCCCTCCTCGGCAGATCCTATGCGCCTCGTCGATCGCCAGAGACCGACACAGCGCGCGCTACGCCCCAGTTCATTGCAGGGTAACCGCCTGAATATCGGCGTTGCCCGGACCGATGCTGAGCGTCACCGGGAACGACACATGATGAGCCCGCTTGCCGCTAGCATCATCATGAATAGAAAAACCAAAGGTGTAGATTCCGCCGGGGTGCATAATCAGGTCATCTTGCGGATGGCCGGTATCGAGCTTGCGCCGCAATGTCAGCGTATAGGTGCCCTCTCGCCACTCGCCCCGAGCATAATCGACGTCCGCTGCCGAACCCTCAGCGGCCCCCCTATCGATAATATGCGCGGGCAGAATATCACCCTCCTCGAAGGAGCCGCTGATCGCGGTTGCTGTAGCGCCAAGCAGTAGATGCTTGGGCTTCCCGGCAACAACCAGGTCCGCTTCAGTGAGCACCCTAAAGCCCACCTTGTCGGCATCAAACATGTACTCAGGACCGCCCAGCATCTTGCCGTTGGGTAGCAGGGCACTATTCCCGGCATCCACCTGTTTCATCTCCAACACATTAAAATCTGCAGCAAAACCGCCGGGATTGGTCAACGCCGCATCCCAAATAATCAGATCGAGAAAGCGCCCCTGATTGCGCAGCGTCTTCAGCTCATCAACCGTCTTAACCGCGTCCCAGTCGGTACCCTCAGTGCGTGAACCGGGCAGATACTTACGCACATAACGATTGGTAATGCCGAACGCCTTGTAGAGCTGGCTGATGACGGGGTGTTCAGCCACGTCGTCCTCATCGGCTTCCTCCGGCATGCTGACCATCGCTTCGTGACAGGTCAACCAGCACCCCTGTTCGGAGTAAAGCGGCACCTGGCCATCTCCCATCATAATCCCCAGGCGGTCGGGGTAGATTGCCGGCTGGCCGTCATCGATAACTGCCTCATGCTGGCGATGATTGCCATACCAGTCCCACTGGCTGCCATCGAAGCGCATGTAGTTACCCTGGTCGCCAGCACCCTCGCCATCACTCTTCCAGGAGAAACGCAGATACAGGTGGGTAGCATCGTGCGCCGCCCGGACCTTGAGACGCTTGTAACCGTCCTTATTTTCAATAGGATCGGGCTCGAGCCTGTTTTCAACCACGAGGATCCCCCCCAGCGACTTCTGCTCGCCTTTATGACACTCCAGACAGGCCTCCCCCGCCTTGACCTCATTGCTGGCCTTTTTATGATCTTCGGTACGTAACCACTCATGACTGGACTGGCCGGGGTAGAAGAGCCGGGGGCTGGCTTCAGGAATCGAAGGCCAATCGATCGTCTCTACCTCTGCCGACCATGCGGGCATGCCTAGCAGCACCCAGCTCACCAGCGTCATTACGCGGGTCCTCACCCTTAAAAAATGCGGCTTGGCTTTATATTGCATCTCAGACCCCTGGATATTGATTGGAACGATCGACCTTGGCGCTCGACTCGGCTCTTAACAGGGATAACAGCAGCAAACATCACGCCAGATAGAAACATCAACTATGTTTTCAACCACTAAAGCCGTTATACAGCAACGTTATGCGACCTGAGGTTACCGACCAGTAACCTGTACAGCGCGACTACATTGGACTAATGTTACGAACAGGTAACCATAATTTTTATCTGGTTATTTACGACAATAAAAAACGATCCTGGCGGGGTTGCTGCAGCCTGTGCGCTGAATAGGCGTACTGGAGCCCCCGTGAACTAACAGGCGGGTATGATGTGATCACGCTGTTCGTACGCAAGGCCTGGTTTGTGCTGTTTCTGAGTCTGTCCCTGACCGCCACTGCTGCTGTCCCTGCGCCGACAGCAGGTCCTATCCGGATCGGTGTTACCCCTGTTTTCCTGAGCGACCAGACCTCTTTGCTCGGGGAGTGGCAACGCTATCTCCAGGACCGACTGCAACGGCCGATACGGTTCGTGCAGCGCACAACCTATAAAGAGATCACCGATCTGATCCTTAAGGATGAGATTGAATTTGCCTGGATCTGTGGCTACCCCTACCTTAAATTCCAGCATGACCTGCAACTCGTGGCGGTGCCTCTTTACCAGGGCCGGCCGGTCTACCAATCGTATTTGATCGTACCCGCCGCAGACCAGACAACGCGATCGATAGCGCAACTGCGAGGCAAGATATTTGCCTTTTCAGACCCTGATTCCAACTCCGGCTATCTGCAC
>SDWN01000510.1 GCA_004195305.1 Neptunomonas sp.
CGGCGGCAGCCCCTGCGAATCCAGCGCGGCTCCGGGCACCGATTCCACCTGATAACTGAACGGTTGCGCAATCGAACTGCGACTGAGCAGACGATGGTCGCGACTAAGACCCACGCCTGGCGTCTCACTGCGCGCCCAGGCCAACCCAAACAACCAGCGCTGATCGGTCGGCTGCATCATCACCTGATACCGATAGCGCGGCAGTTCGGGAGTTATCTTGGGCTGCCAGGACTCTGCAAGCGGCCCCCATTGCGCCAGCGGTTTTGTGTCCATATCGACCCCACCGCGACTCCAGGTCTTACCATCGTAATGACTCAGCACCAGCGCCCGCCAATAGCGTTCTGTTGGAGGGGGCAACACCGTTCCCGGCTCAAACTCGACCCTAAACGCTAACGCTGCAGACCGGCTGAGTTGGGCGATATCGCCAGGGGTAATCTGTTCACTCAAACCCGTTTTAGCGCCGGTGCCCCCTAGGTCAAAAGCCCAGATCGGACCGATTCTCGGCACCAGCACAAACAGCACCAGCATCACCGGCAGGCAGTGCCCCAGTATGCGCAGACTCGCCAGCAGAGTCCGCCGTGGCCGGGTATGCAACGGCGATTGAGTCAATCCCAGTAAAGCCGCGGTGATCAGGATGCATACGAGTGCCATATAAACGGTAACCAGCATCGATTGATCAAAAAAGAACGCCACCGCCACCACAAAATAACCCAGAATCACGACGATAAAGGCATCGCGCAGATTCTGGGTCTCCATTAATTTGAAGCAAAACCCTAGAATCAGCAACGCCGACCCGGCTTCGGGTCCAGCCAGAGTGCCGTAGTGTGCATATACCGCGCCCCCCCCCGAAAACACCAGTAACGCCCGAATCAATCCGCCGGGCGGCGCCCAACGGCCACGGTAGAGCATCACTCGCCAGCAACCGCACAACAGACACACCAGGGTTACCCAGAGCGGCAGCCGGGCGACATGGGGGGCGATGGCACAAAACATCGCAGCCAACAGCCAGAGCAGACCATTGCGAGGGATCTGAAACTGAGGCGTGGTAGTCATCGCGACAGCTCCGCTGCAGGGGATGCTTTAGCCGGATCAGGGATGGGCGTGGCCTGCGCCTGTGCACCCAGACCATACAGGGCCAACGCTTTCAAACAGCGCTGGCGATGGCTATTACCCCGATCGGGCTGAAACTCAACCCCGGGGATGCGAAAACCAAACCGGAGCTGCTGCTGATCGAGCTTCACAACCCAATGACAGAGATAACTCAAACGTTCCTCCTGAGCCAAACCGCTGTATGCCTCCCACTCCAGCCAGCGCTCCTCGGCACTGTAGCTGGCAAAACTCTTGCTGTACAAGCGGCCTTCGCGGGCATAACTTTTCCAGGCGATGCGGCGCGGGCTATCACCCGCCTGATAGCGGCGCAAGCCATCAAAGTCATCACTTCCCTGCTGTGCCAAGCGCTCGACTCCAGGCACGCAATAACCCCAGCGGATAACAGCTCTCCACACGTAACCGCGGCGGCCGACACAGCCCGCGTCGAGACACCGGCAACATCAGGGTGATATCGCAGCTGCTGCGATCCACCAGATCATGACCCTGTAGTGCCCCCCCCGGCCAGCGGAGCTGGATCGACTCATGCTCACGACCGCCACTGCGCAAACGAAGCCCAAAAGCGGCTTCCTGTCCGGCAAACGCCGGCTGGGTTCGTCCCGCTTCCAGCGTTAATCCAGCCAGATTAATGAACGTATGCAGGATGGCGACCAGAAACAGGCTTACTAGCAGCAACGCTATTAGAATAATCAAGCTGTTAGCGTAATTTAAACCTCCCACGAACAGCACCACGGCCATCAACAAAAAATACAGACCGTTGCGGGTAGGGAGAAGAAAGATACGGCGCTGATTGAGGGTCGCAGAGCGGCTGCGGGGAAGGCGATTACTCAGCCAGGCATCAGACCACTGGCGCCATTTCTGCTTCAGCCTGTGCCCGGATAATATGCTGAATAAAAAACCGCCGCGTCCGCTTAGCATCGTTGCTACCCCACCACCTCGACCGCATCGACCAACAACCGCGCCAGGCTTGCCCCCCTGTGCCCGGTAGTATCCCGCTCGCCACGCAGGCGGTGTTCAGCAACGGGCGCCAACACCTGCTGCACATCTTCAGGGGTGACGTAATTGCGCCCTTCCAGAAGCGCCCACGCACGCGCACACTGAACCAGCGCCAGCGCCCCGCGCGGCGACAGGCCGACCTCGAATTCGTTACTTTGACGGCTAAAATTAACCAAGCGCTGGACATAGTCCAGCAAGGGTTCGGACAGATGAACCTGATCGACTTTGCGTTGCAAGCTCTGCAACTGAACCAACGGCAGCTTACATTCAAGCTGCAACAGTCGCTGACGCGGATTCTGCCCGCTAAGCAGCTGGCGCTCAGCCTTGTTATCGGGGTAACCCAACTCGATCCGCATCAAAAAACGGTCAAGCTGAGATTCAGGCAGCGCAAAGGTACCCATCTGGCTGAAGGGATTCTGGGTAGCGATAACAAAAAATGGCTGCGGCAGCGGCAGGGTTTCACCGTCTATCGACACCTGGCGTTCTTCCATCGCCTCCAGCAGCGCGCTCTGGGCTTTAGGCGTGGCCCGATTGATCTCATCGGCCAATAACAACGGAGTAAATATCGGCCCAGGCTGGAATTCAAAACGCTGGGTCTGGGCATTGAATATCGATGCCCCGATGATATCTGCCGGTAACAGGTCACTGGTGAACTGAACTCGGCTACACTCGATACCTAAGACGCGCGCCAGAGTCTGCGCCAGAGTGGTTTTACCCATACCCGGCAGGTCTTCGATCAGCAGGTGCCCTCGGGCAAGCAGGCAGGCCAGCGCCAACCGAAGCTGGTGCGTCTTACCCAAAACCACAGTTTCCATCTCAGTCAGCGCACTTTTAAGCGCCTGTTGATCCGCACTATCAAAATTGGGTTTGAGTCTATTCAACGTCATGCATTCTCTCAATGATAGGTAATATGCGGGTATGGGGATTCAAGTCCCTTAAAGCAGCATAGTATCGATTCAAATAACACTACTGCAGGTTCATGGCTGTCCTGTCTATTTCGCACAATGGATCAGGTGTCGATATAAACCTGCTCAAGCCCTCCTAGTTTACGCAACGCCTGGGACAACCACAGTTGCAATTCCGGCATCAACAAGCCTGAAGAGGCCACTGAGAATCAGCAACTTTGCACCTGATAGACGGCACTTTGAAGCACCCTGCATCGAGTATATTTTCAAGATTAACGGAGTGTTCCAGCGGGGACACCTACTTATGTTTAACGACCTCCTCAGCCATTTTCTCGCTGACAGGGGCACCTTTTTTGACTAATAAAACACCCTTATTGTTACGAATATCTTCGGTAGCCAGTACCGCGCTGGTGTTATTAACCTGTGACAGGTGGTGAGCATACGCATCCTCCTCTTATTCATTTTCCGTGGGCATTTTCTTCCCATAAATAACACGAAGATTAAGCCTAGGAGCCGGTAAAAAAATCACGAATAAGTGCAATGCCCAGTAATAAGCGCCGCCCTCGAATAGCGCGGGGACATTTTCAATTGCAACAATATTTCGCCAGATTGAACTGCGATCTCTTTGGTAAGATCAATGAAACGTAAAATTGTTGAGTCACAGCCGAAGTCTCTTTGCGGTACTGATCGTACCATCAATAGTTGATAGAGCGGACATTTCAAGCGGTCTCGTCATTGCCACAACCGCCTCACCACGATCAATGCCGATATCAACCCAAAAAGACGACAGTAACGCTGAACAGGACGTTAACGGAGTGACCAAACTAGCAGCAAGCCCGAGATCGCTTGACTTGAAGCCGTGATCCTGCACAACCAATATAACGGTATAAGAAAAACTTTTTGATCTCTAAATGACAGCGTCATCGATTAGGCTACAATACGCATTTTACGCGCTTTAACCGAATGGATATCCTGCCAACCCGCGGTTGGCCATACCTGATCAGGAAAGACTATGTCTGAAGAACTCGACCGTTATCTGGAAATTTTGGTTGATCGCGATGGAGCAGATCTATTCCTGTCGACGAACGCAAAACCCAGTGCGAAAATTCACGGTAAACTGGTGGCTATCGCCGACAAGGTCATGAAGCGCGGTCAGATCAAAGAGATCGCTTACGCCATCATGGACGAAGATCAGATTCGCGATTTCGAAAAGCGCCCAGAGATGAACCTGGCGCTGTCAAAGCCAGGACTGGGTCGGTTCCGGGTAAACATCTTCCGTCAGCGGCACGAATATTCGATGGTGATCCGCTCCATATCGACCGATATTCCCGATTTAAAAAAACTGGGCCTGCCCGACATTCTGTCCAAATTGATCATGGAGAAAAACGGCCTGATTCTGTTTGTGGGTGGAACCGGTTCGGGCAAATCGACCTCGCTGGCATCTCTGATCGACCACCGTAACACCAACAGCGCCGGCCACATCATCACTATCGAAGATCCGGTGGAGTTCGTGCATAGACACAAGATGTCCATTGTCAATCAGCGCGAAATCGGTGTTGACACCCTCTCCTACAAGGATGCATTAGAGAACACCCTGCGTCAGGCACCGGACGTCATTTTGATCGGTGAGATCCGTAGCGCCGAAACCATGGAACACGCGCTGGCCTTCGCAGAAACCGGCCACCTGTGCCTGTCGACTCTGCACGCCAACAATGCCAACCAAGCACTGGGGCGAATCATCAACTTCTTTCCGGAGGAGCGTCACAAACAGCTGTTTTTGGATATTTCCCTGAACATGAAAGGAATTATATCGCAACGCCTGATGCCGACTGTCGATGGTAAGCGTGCAGCTGCAATCGAAGTCTTGCTGGGCTCACCGCGGGTTGCGGAACTGATCAAAAAGGGTGAAATAGACTCTATTAAGGAGGTGATGGAGAAGTCGGCAGCTTCAGGGATGCAAACCTTCGATTTCGCCCTATTCAAGCTCTGGAAATCGGGCCGAATCAGCGCCGAAGAGGCACTCAAAAACGCTGATTCTAAGACCAATCTGGCGTTACGGATGCGGTTGCTCACTAAAACTAAATCCGCCCCTGCTGCCGAGGCAGCGCCAGGCAGCGCACAAACTGACAAAGGCCCCAAAGAATCAGCCGAAGACGCCCCCGCAACAACATTTTCGCTGGAACTTGAACCTGACCAGGAAGAGGTGGAGGAACAGGACCCCCATGCCGAAGCAGGCAATTCAAATCAGAGCCAATTCTTTAGAAAAAAATCATCTCCGTGACCTGATGAAACCCTTTAGCACGCTGTTGAAGACGCTCGCGAACACAACCAAGACTAGGCAATAACGACCGAAAAAGCGCAGTTTATAGGTATAAATAAGCATTTTGAGGTCGTTTTTAACAACGTATCAGCAACGCAGGTAGACTTCCCGACAGGCTGCTAGACGCCATCTTAACCGCTGACTGATATGCAACAGACACACAGGGATGAAATAAGCTAGACTCAAACCGTTAACTATACGGAGCGTCATTGTCACTATGAAAGATAGAAACACTTGGCTTCTTGGAATTGATGACCTACCTTTTTCAATGCGCAAATGGCAACAAAACGTCGACCTGATCGCAACCTTATTTCATGCCCCCTCTGTATGCTTGTTTCAGACCACCGGCCAGGGATCTCAGGTTATTAGCACCAGTACAAACCCGCAATCCCTTTACCCGAACGGCAGCTTTATCCCCCGCGATGCAGAACTGTTCGGTCATGTGATCGCAGAACTCAAGCGCGAACTTTATGTACCCGACGCCCGCGATGACATCCGCTGGGCGAACCACCCAGAGGTGACTCAAGCAGGCTTCATCTCCTATCTGGGGATCCCTATTTATTGGCCCAGCGGCCTGATGTTTGGCTCGCTGTGCGTACAGGATTCAACCCCCACCAGCTACCGCCCCGAGTTTTTTCAACTACTCCAAACGTTTCGGGACCTGATCGAAGCCGATCTTAATCTGATGGTGCAAGATCAACTCCTTAATGAGCTCAGACTGAAGGACGAATTGACCGGAATCTACAACCGCCAAGGGTTTAAAACGCTGGCCGAGTACAAACTCAGCGTCGCCAAACGTTACGGGCATACCTATGCATTGATCTACTTCGATCTAGACAACCTGCAGACTATCAACGAGCAACTCGGTCAGGAGGTCGGAGACCAGGCCCTGCGTTCGATGGCGAACGCACTCAGCAGTGAATTACGGGATTCCGACATAGCCGCCAGAATCGGTAGCGACGAATTTGCAGCACTGGCTTTTATTCGCCAGCAAGAGGATATGGAAAACCTGGCAATACGGATTCAACGCAAGCTGAACCTGCTCAAAGAACAGCGCGATAGCATGCCACCCTTGACGATCAGCGTTGGAGCCAAATGCTATCAGGCGGATACCAACACCTGCGTCGATAAGATGCTCGATGAGGTCGACCGAATGGTTTACAACATCAAACAACAGAAACGTTTCGCCAACAACCCAGACTATAGCTCACATCATTGATTAATCAGGTGACGGCACAACGGCCCCACTAAACGCTTTTGAACCGGCAGGATGCCCCGAAACTCACAGGGAGTGTAGATGAAAAACGTTATGTTCATAAGCAGTCTTTGGCTGCTACTAAACGCCCCGTCCGGCCACAGTGCCGAGCAAGACACAACACTCAAGCATTGCCAGACGATCAAAGATAACATCCAGCGCTATACCGATAAACGCAGACAAGGCGGCAACGCTGCCAAAATGCAAAACTGGCGTAAGAAAAGAAACCATTACAGTACCTTATATTTTAAATACGACTGCAAAAGGTACGCTACAGCACTAAAATAGCGACTGATAGTCAGATAAAACATTACCCCGACAGTGACGAGCAAGCCGCTTGGCCGCTGATGACCAGGCTGGCCTGAGCCTCAACAACAGACTTTAGCTGCTATGGAGCCTGTCGGACTGATCTACTGCGGAAAACCCGAGTTTGTTTCTCGCAGTGCACTGAGCAGGGGATCAAAGCTGCTCAGCTCCAGATCGGTCTGATCTGGCCAGATTTGTAAGCGCTGCGGATTAACGTGCACAGTACTGACCCCGGCTGCACGGCCCGCCTGAAGGTCGTAAAGGTAATCCCCAACCATCACGCAGGCTTCACGCCCGCACCGCCAGTGCTGGATTAAACGTTCAATCCCTGCGGGTGAGGGTTTTGGCTCGGCGCATTCGCAGGCGATAATCTGATCAGCAGGAAAACAGTCCTGTAGATTGAGCCGTTGCAGGACAATATCGACACATTCGCGCCGATTGCGGGTCAGGATCGCCAGCTTATAGTCTCGATCCCGCAGCGCCAAAATCAGCTCTTCCGCCAGCGGCATCGGCTCGGCACGCAGGGCGACCTCCATTTCAATCTCCATTAAACGTGCATTCAGGACCGAGCGTAAAGGCTCGGGCTGCTGCTGCAGGTGCTCCAGGATGCCGATCCCAGGCGGCACGCCTAATACTCTGCGCATTACCGCAAAATCATGCAGGGGGCGGGTCAGGGTGCCGTCCAGATCGAAGATCCAGAATCGTTTTGCCAGTAAATCAGAGACCGACAACGAGACAGGGGATGTAGTCAACGAAGCTGCTCGAGTTTCAACAGCCAGGCGTCTATCTCAGGAGGCAGGTACAACTGCTCCAACAGCTCGGATGCCCAGGGCACATCAGTGGCGAGCTGGCGGCACATCCACACCGCCAACACCTGAACCGCCGGAACCTCATGCCAGACTTTATTAGACAGGAAATACCAATGGTTAGGATCACGCCGCTTGGGGTACTCGAGCTGCTCGATACAGCGCTCGCAGAGAAATGTGCAGTGCTCATAATCGGGCTCTGCGGGCACCGGAGGCACTTCGTGAATAATCAGCTTAACCCCGCTGGTTTCGCACAGCTCACAACAAGACCCTGAACGACGCGTCAGGTCTTTACCAAACTTGCTCAGCCCCTGACTGCGCAACTGATGCTCATGTAATCCTTTAGCCACAACCTGCTCCAGACAACCGCCCAGCATCCTCGCGCGGACGGAGTCAAAAATCATTAACGTCTGTTTTCAAACAAGATTCAGGGTAGCTTGGCGCGGCTGGATGCGCCACCCCCCTAAGCGCGCTTAGGCCTCAAGCATGACAGGGGATCCAGCCCCAAGACGACCCTCTAAGCCATTGATATTGACTTAGATTCCCATGCCATCTGAAAATTAAATTTGAATCTCATTTTATCAAAAAAAGTTGAATTATTTTCACTCGGCACATTGCCATCTATGAATCCATGACTACGCTTAATCTATCACACAGGGTTATAACCTTGATTATAACCACTTATTCTTAATACGGAATAATAAGGACGCATTCATGATTGCATCAGAAGCACTTCGACCTGATCAGATTGAGCTGCACGATCAGATGGCAATGTATCAACCCGACGCGACGCGGCCAAAGATCGGCAGGAACAAGCCCCGTCCCGATACCCTGGATGCGACCCAGATCTATTTGAATGAGATCGGCGCTGCTAAATTATTAACCGCAGCGGAGGAAGTTGATCTTAGCCGCCGCTTCCAACGGGGGGATATGAAGGCAAAGAAGCGGATGATAGAAAGCAACCTGCGTCTGGTTGTTAAGCTAGCACGCCGCTATCTGCACCGAGGCCTGTCCCTGCTGGACCTGATCGAGGAGGGTAATCTGGGCCTGATCAGAGCGGTAGAAAAATTTGATCCGGAACTGGGATTTCGCTTTTCAACGTATGCGACCTGGTGGATTCGGCAGAATATCGAGCGCGGCATCATGAATCAAGCTCGCACCATCCGACTTCCGGTCCATGTAATCAAAGAGCTCAATAGCTGTCTTAAAGCAGAGCGGCAACTGACCCAGATTTTGGTACAGGACCCCTCCTTTGAGGATATCGCCGAATGGAGCCACAAACCGGTTGCTAAAGTCAAAACAGTGATGGCCTTCAAACACACCACAACCTCAATCGACCTTCTTACCGGCGCGGATAAAAGCACCTCGCTGCAAGAGTTTCTGGCCGACCCTGCAACAGAAGACCCAGAGCTTTGGATGCAAAAAACCAACCTGACAGGCCGCTTGAGCGACTGGCTAACCCAGCTGCCTAAAAAACACCGCGAGATACTGCAGCGCCGTTTTGGACTCGATGGTTATGAGATGGAGACACTAGAGCACGTAGGTGTCGAGGTCGGATTGACCCGTGAGCGCGTGCGCCAGATTCAAGTAGAAGCCTTAGGCCTCCTCAGAACGATCATCGAAGCCAATGGTTTGACCCGCTCTGATGTCGGTTACGATTAGCCTTAGGCTCCTGCCGAACCTGCCTTTGGTAGCGAGGGGAGGACCGACTCGAGACAGTCCTTGATCTCTTTTGTGGAGAACAGGGGCTCTATTTAGTGCCTTCGAGAAAAAGCGGTTTTTTCTCGAAGGCACTGAGAGTCCTCGCTGGCTGCTTGTTCGTCACACCGCTCGGTATGGCGCCTTTTTTCTTCATTCTGGTTTCCTACAGGGGCCGTCACTGATGCCAATAGCCCCATAACTGTTCACGTGCAACCAGAACTTCGGTTTCTCCGCTGGCGCTAATCTTGAGCTGAACAGCCCCCTGCGTAGCGGTATTAAACGATTCGACCTGCCGCTCCAGAAGACGCGCGACCACCTCCGGATGAGGGTGGCCAAAGCGGTTGCGCCAACCGCTGCTTATCAACACCCGCTGCGGACTCACCCGATCCAAAAATGCCTCTGTCGTCGAGCTTCGGCTTCCATGGTGCGAGGCAACCAGTGTGGCTGCCTGCAGCGCATCAGCATAGCGCTCGACCAACAACTGCTCGACCTCAGCCTCGATATCGCCGGTCAACAGCACTCGGTGCCGGCCGTTCTCGATCTGCAGTACGCAAGAGCGGTTATTCTCACTCAGTCCTTGCACATTGTCAGGGTGCAGAATCCGAAACACCACTCCATCCCAGCTCCACTCCTGCCCTGCCCGACAAAGCCCCTGGGCATCTATTTTGTCGCTACCGCTGAGCGTTTGCTCGATCTGCAGCTCAGATTCTAATACGGCCAGACCACCGGAATGATCGCTGTCAGCATGACTGATCAAGAGACGGTCAAGCTGTCGAACCCCCTTGCTATTCAGATAGGGCACTATCGCGGCCTCAGCCGCATTGAAGCCGCTGCGAAAACGCGGCCCCGCATCATAGATCAGACGGTGCTGCTGAGTTTGAACCAGTACCGACAACCCCTGACCGACATCGAGCAGCGTGAGGTTAAAGGCACCCTCTTCAAGGCTATCAGGTTGCGGCAACAGCAACGGCAACCAGAGGATCAATCCGATCCACCGCCCTGCAACAGCGCGAGGCAACAGCAACAACATCGCTCCGAACAGCGCCAACAGTACCGCCCACAGGGGTGCCGGACCGATCGTGGGTATCGGTGCTAACAGATATTGAACCTGTCTCTTATACACATCT
>SDWN01000741.1 GCA_004195305.1 Neptunomonas sp.
TCACCGTGAAGCGTCGCCGCCAGCCCTGCGTAGTATTCGATGACGTCGGCACCGGTGGCGATATCCACGCAATTGGCTTCCTGCAACGGCTTGCCAGTGTCTTGCACTTCCAGCAGTGCCAGCTCATCGTTGCGTTGGCGCAGGATGGCCACTGCGCGCTGCAGAATCCGGCCACGCTCAATCCCGGTCATAGCGGACCAGACTTTAAAGCCCGCTTTGGCTGATGCGATGGCCGCGTCTACGTCTGCGGTTGAGGCTTTCTGTAGCACCGCCAGTTGCTCGCCAGTAGCGGGGTTGGTGCTGATGAAGGTCTCACCGGAGGTGGCATTTTGATAACGGCCGTGGATATAAAGCTGTTTCTGACTCATAGCGATACTCTAATTAGCTAGGACGGTTCTTGGTGCGAGATGACAAAGGCCTGGTGGTGTTCCTGAACGCCTGCCGGTAGCTGCTGCTCGACATTGTGGTCAGTGGCTTTTTCGATTTCAGGCATCGCCATGGCGTCATCTAGGTTACATTGAATTCATTAAACGATTGTATAGTTAAATGAACGTTTAATCAAAATCGCACGGGCTGTCGTTGGTGTCAACCCGGCTGCTGGAGAAAAACAGATGGCCAGGGGGGGAGGGGCGTGACGGACTGGATTGATCGGCGACTGCAGTGATCGCTCCGAGGTGATTGAGATCAGGGGGTGCAAGGCTGGGTCGGTACTTTTGTTGACGCGCCTCAATATCGCTGTCACGGGTAGCGCTTGGCGCAGATTGATAAGTAGCGGTCGTTCCTATCCGGAAAGGGCCGCGCTGCTCAGATATGATCGGTTATCATACGTTGAAGATGATATATGGCAGTTTCCGGATAGCCGCTACTAATGTAAAGATGAGGAGTTTGCGTGAAAGATGCTGAATTGATTGCCCAGGCCGAGATGTCTCCGTGTGTCGGCGTATGCGGCCTCGACCAAGACACTGGCTGGTGCTACGGCTGTGGTCGTACCAGTATGGAGATCGAAGGCTGGCAGGTTTTCGACGACGACAAGCGCGAACGTCTGGAGGAGGAACTGCCCAATCGCGTCAAGCAACTCTTAGAGCGGCGCCGGGCAGAACGGGGTAGCAAGCGGGGAAGCCGCCGGGCGCGTTAAAAGCGCGTTTGCTTTGCCCCTCTATGATCTTTGCTGCGTGGAATCAGGCACCGCGCCGTGCCAGTGTGATGGCTTCAATTTCACGTATCAGGCGATCATGGCTGATGTCATTGGTCACAAATGCCGCGAAAGCTGCGGCACCCGCACCGACGCCCTCCTTAACGAGTCCATCTTCATCGCGTTGCAGGTAGCTCAGGGATGGTTGGGCAAAGTTGAGGTCAGCGTAAAAACGGGCCATCGAGAGCGGCAGTTTGTCGAGAAAGTGTTGTGAGGTCCGCTCATGAGCAGTAACGCGCCTTGTTTCTCTCTGGTGCCCAAATATATCGAAGCAACGAAGGCCATAGCATTCATCCCCTCACGTTCAATGCCTGATCAAGGCTTGGTCAAACTAGACCTGGCAGCAGAGCCGATGGAGTTCGACGTCATCGCTGCTTGGCGTGCTCGTTCCAATAGTGACGAGTTACATAACTGGATTCTTGGCTTGTTCAAAGAAGAGTTCGATCGTTAATGCTTATTCAGTTCAGGCCTTTCTAGCCAGATCCTGATTTTGATCTACTCCGAATCTAGAAAATCTCATTGCCCGATTTAAAATTTGAGTATGTAAAGAAGCAATAGCTGCTTCTAACAGGCTTCTATGTGTCGGCTGCTGTCGCCTGGAGAGACCAGAACTTCATCAGTGACATGACCGCTTAGTAGATGAGAGCGCCCGCGTTGCCCGTCACCTGCGATCCTCCTTCCCTTGATGGTCGCTTGCTGCTTAGCCAATATCCGATTTTGAGACTGAGGAATGGTCAGTTAACACGCCTCGCTGCAGGCACTTTCGTTTGGTCAATATTCAACGTCGATTGGAAGCCAGCCTGACTGGCCGTGATTTAAGGGAGCAATCCCTGAGACATCTCATGATACCTCCATCAGCCTCATGTCTAAGTCGTTTTTTTTCTTTAAACCGGCTACAATCAGCCACTTGTTAGTAGGAAGTCAAAACGATATGGAGATCAATCTAGTGAAAAAAGTCATATCATTGGTTTGTGTGTCAGCCATGGCAGCAGGCCTTTGTTTCACCTCGACAATGGCATCAGCTAAGCCCCCCGCTGGAATGTTGAATGCGCCGGACAAGGTGCAAAAAAAAATCCAGTCCCGCGAGACTTTCCCCCACAAAGCTGGCGAATTGCTAGTCAAGATGAAGCCTGGTGCTGCCAGGTTGCACAGCGCAGACATTATCGATTCTCGTAGTTTCAGAGTGCCTCAAGGACTCAAAAGCCAGGATATCACCCACTGGAGGGTGGTAACCATCAAGGGCAGACAGGATCTACGATCGGTTAAAGCACGCTTGCTGAAAAACCCCAATGTCGAAACGGTAGAATTTAACTTTTCACTCCAAACCAACCTAATCCCCAATGATCCGCAAATGATAGACCTGTGGGGGCTGCATAATACCAGCCAAACGGGCGGCCAAGAGGATGCTGATATTGATGCGGCAGAAGCCTGGGATCTCAATACCGGCTCGGCGGATGTGATCGTGGCTGTGATCGACACCGGCATCGATTACACCCACCCCGACCTTATCAATAACATCTGGACCAACCCTGGAGAAATTCCCGGTAATAACATCGATGATGATGGTAATGGCTATATCGATGATATACATGGTTACGATTTCGCCAATATGGACAGTGACCCCTTTGACGACAACCTCCATGGAACTCATGTAGCAGGCACGATTGCGGCTCAGGGTAACAACGGAATAGGAATTGCCGGTGTTTCTTGGAATGCCAAAGTAATGGGCCTTAAATTCCTGGACTCCACCGGCAGTGGCTACACAACGGGAGCCATAGATGCGGTGCTTTATGCGACAGCAATGAATGCCGATCTGACCTCCAATAGCTGGGGCGGCGGAGGTTACTCACAAGCGTTGGCAGATGCCATTGCAGCAAATGGTAAGTTGTTTGTTGCTGCGGCCGGCAATAGCGCCCTGAACAATGATAACAACAGTCATTATCCTTCAAGCTATGACCTGCCGAATGTGCTGGCGGTGGCGGCCACCGATTCCCAAGACCAACTCGCCACCTTTTCCAACTATGGTGCCACCACTGTTGATATCACGGCACCTGGCCAGTCTATCTTATCCACAGTTCCGGGCGGCCAATACCAACAATTAAGCGGTACCTCAATGGCCACTCCGCACGTGTCGGGCGTGGCTGCCTTATTGCTATCACAGTATCCCGGGATGCAGAGCGAAGAACTCAAGGCTCGGATTCTCGGAGGTGCCGATCCGTTATCAAATCTGACCGGCATGGTTCTAACGGGAGGCCGACTCAATGCTTTAAATGCGCTGGAGACCGACTCCGTTGCTCCGGCAGATATAAGCGACTTAACCGTCGCTGAGACCAACGCCAGCGGCATACAGTTAGAATGGACCGCGACAGGTGATGACGGCTTTAATGGCGCGGCAGCTAACTATCGAATCTACTATGCGATTCAGCCATTCGATGGATCTCAGGTTGACTTGGCGGTACGCCTTGATGCGAATATAACCGCTGCGGCCGGCACGCTAATAAACTACTCACTTAGTGGCCTAGTTCCCGAAACCGAATATTTTATTCGGTTGATGGCTGTCGATAACATTGGCAATCTTAGCCAGCTATCCAATCAAGTGATGGGACAAACTCAGCCGGCCCAGTTGCTCTTTTCGGACAATTTTGAAAATGGACTTGGTCAATGGACGCTGGAAGGTAGCGACGGTATGGGAGGAGGGGCTCTCTGGAACCTGACTCAGCATAAATCATCCTCCCCAATGAATGCGCTTTACTATGGCATCCAGGGTGCGTTCAATTACAACACCGGACAGGCCAACTTGGGAACGGCAACCACGGTTCCCTTCATAGTCGCGCCAGATTCGTTCCTGACCTTCACCCATAGTTTGTCTTCGGAAAGCACCACGCCCTACGATGAAGCCGCCGTACAAATATCGGTAGCCAACGGTCCATGGGAGGTCGTCCGCCTGCTCGATGATGCGCCGGTGATGATGTCCGTATCCATTGATCTGACGTCTTATCAAGGGCAGACGATTCAGATCCGCTTTAGCTTTGATACCAAGGACCCCATCGGTAACGATTTTGAAGGCTGGGTAATCGACGATGTGATGATTCTGGGCAGCACCGCCTCCGACAATATACCTCCTGGGTTTATTTCAGATTTGGATGTCATTGAGGTGCAAGGTTCTCGGGTGGACTTGCAATGGAGTGCCACGGGAGATGATGGTATTGACGGCAGCGCAAGCGCTTATGAACTGCGTTATGCAACGACACCAATCGATAACCTCAATTTTGATACAGCACTACCGATTACCGTCCCCACTCCCCCTCAACCTTCCGGCACGCTGGAAAGTTTCTCCGTCCCGGCAGGAGAGCTGCCGACAGGAGAGCTGTTTCTTGCCATCCGCGCGGTCGACGAAGTGGGTAACAAGGGCCCCGTCAGTCCTTCCATTCCGGTCAATATCGCGCAGGAATATAACGTGATTTTGTTCAGCGATGATTTCAGTACTGGTGCGCCGGATTGGTTCTTTAGCGGCTCGGATGGTATCGGCTTGTGGCATATCACCGACCACCGTTTTAACAGCCCCTCTCAATCACTTTACTATGGTGTTCCGGGGCAACTGAATTATGACACCGGCGTGGCCCATTGGGGGACAGCAGAAAGCTCTGTGATTGATTTAGCCGGCAGCCACGGTGCCAAGATGACATTTTTTGATTTCCGCCAGGCGGAGCAGAGCAGCACTTTTGATAAGTCGATCATTGAGGTGGGAGTGGCCGGAGCCTGGACGCCAGTTTATATCGCTGATTATGTCACTTCGGTGATGACGGCCCGGGAGGTGGATCTATCTGCTTTCGACGGACAAGCTATTCAGCTGCGCTTCCGCTTCGATACCGTGGATGGCGCAGCCAATATGTATGAAGGCTGGGTCATTGACGATCTGCAGGTGAGTGCGTTCAGCGCGAATCCAATGCCCATTGCACAGATATCTGCCGTCACTGAAGCGATGTTGGGAGTACCGGTATTACTTGATGCCAGCACGTCCTATAACCCGGACGGCCAGCCACTGTCTTATAACTGGATGATCGATGGGGTAGCGCTAGCGGATCAGAGCAGTTCCCTGTGGTATATCTTTGAGACTCCTGGCGAGCATGCCGTCTATCTGACCGTTACCGATGGCACCCATTCGGCAACGGCGGCGCATACTATCCAGATTACCAATCTAGCCCCGGTCGCTGTAATTTCCGGGCCGACCAGCGGTTATCGCTTTCAATCACTGGATTTCACCGGCTCAGGGTCCACCGATGGGAACGGTGATATGCTGACCTACAGCTGGAGCGTTGATGGCGTAGACATCGGTTCAATGCCTGACCTGAGCTACCTCTTCGACACGCTGGGTAGCCATCAGGTATCACTGACAGTCAGCGATGGAACCGACTCTCAAACCGCCATTCATAACATCACAATCCTCAACCACCTGCCCGAGGTATCAATAAACGGACCGACCACCGGCACGCGGGGGCTGTTGATGGTCTACAGCGGTAACGCAACGGACCTTGACGGAGACCCCTTGACCTACAGCTGGTTGGTTGATGGTGTAGCGCTTAGCGTCTCAAGCGAACTCAACTACGCATTTGATACCGTAGGTGATCACCTAGTGTCCTTATCGGTCAACGACGGTCAGGAAACTCAAACGGCAACCCTCAGCGTGACGATTATCAACCAAGCCCCAGTGGTCATGGTGAGTGGTCCGACCGGTGGTAACGTGGGTGAGCAGATGAGTTTTGACGGTTCAGGATCCAGCGATGCCGATGGAGACGCGTTGAGCTATAGCTGGAGCGTTGATGGCTTAAGCGTTGGCACCAATCCTGTCCTGGCCTGGACCTTTGATAAGAGCGGATTACATACAGTGACGCTCAGCGTCAGCGATGGCATAGCGATCCAAACGGCAACCGTCAACGTAACGATTGAAAACTTGCCTCCGATAGCCTCGGCGGGCAGTGACCAGGCCGTTAAACAGCGCACTACAGTCGCCCTTGATGCCTCGTCATCTTACGACCCGCAAGGCGGATCGCTCAGCTATCAATGGGTGCAGATTTCTGGGCCTGCTGTTGTGCTGAGTTCAAACACATCGGCCACGCCGTCATTCACCGCGCCTCGGTTGAGAAAGGCGTCTTTTGAAACCTTAGTGTTTGAAGTAACAGTACAAAACTCTAGCGGCACAGCGGCGGTTGACCGTGTAACCGTGACAGTGAAGAAGAATCTCTAGAAACAGCCTTTATGGGAGATCAAGCAAGCCGGACCGGTGAGAAACCACCCGTCCGGCCTACCTCTTAGCTGGTTGGGTCACACAAAACTTGAACGCTAGATCGTCGACTATGGGCAAAAGAAGACATTGCCTAGCTCTTCAAGGATGCCCGCTTCTGTTAAGTGTTCTTGGATAGCTGTCCGCAGCATAAAACCTCAGATCGTCACTCAACATCATTAGCGGGCAGGTGTCGGAGAACACGCAGTTCCAGCCTGTTACTTACTGCGGCTTCTACGGGTTTGTGCGCGTAGCCGAAGCTTATCAGTGAGAATATACCGTCGTTAGCCGGTGCTCATAGGGGGGAGTTCGACGGTTTAAGAGTTGCGTTATATACAGCAACGTCTCTATCTGCATAGCCATAATGTGAACGTCTTCTCGGTTGCCGCTGTGCAGTAAATTTTGCTCCATTAGCGTTGCCCCGCTTATGAGCGCTGTATGGCTAATGCAGGTGGTGCTGATTGGAATCTTCACCATAGCCTCTCAGCTGGTTGTAGTTTGCTATTTGGTGCCTAGAAAGGTGATTGATTGCTTTTAGATGGGTTCCGAGGTGTGCAAATCTAAGATCGGCCCGTGCCTGTGCGCTGACATCAATCAATGTCCTCAAGGAATCAGGATTGATATCTTTCATTCGAAAAGCTTGCTCAAGCTGTCGCTCAGCCTCAAGGTACCGTTCACCTACTGCAATTGCCTGGGTCTGCATTACTTCAAAAAGTTTTTCCATTTCTATCTGCTGATCGGCAGACAGTTTCAGCTCTTCAGCTAAATCCAGAACATGACGGGGGCCAGGGTATCCATTGAGTTCGGCTGGCTTGGCCATTCCCCAGCCCTTGCCCTCCTCGATTGATTCAGCGTCTTGAATGGACAGGCTCTTTATCTCTCGCTTTTCCTGGCCTTGGTAGTTTGTGGCATGGAGATATGGAGCCATTAAGCTGGTCACGACCAGTGCAACGAATACAGTTTTCATGGTGTCTTCCTTGTAGAGAAATTTCTTGTACTCTAGCGTCGCTTCGAACTGATACGTATGATTTCAATCATACGAAATAAAGGAGTTTCTTATGCCGCCCTCTTTTCCTCAATGGATTACTGAGCAGTTGAAGGCCGAGGAGAACAAGTCGCTCGCTCGAACTGGTGTACTGTTTCGTGCAGGGGAACCTGTCAGCAAGCTCTACCTGCTCCAGAGTGGCGAAATACGCCTTGCCCGCCCTCTGAGCCACGGTGACTCACTAACCATCCACAGATTCTTGCCAGGCTCAGTGGTAGCCGAAGCATCACTGTTCGCATCTCACTATCACTGTGATGCGGTGGCTGATCGTGACTCCAATCTACTTTGCTACAACCGGAAGAGAGTGCAAAACCAGTTGCGCTCACAACCAGGTTTTTCAGAACGCCTGTGCGCTTATCTGTCTGGAGAAATCCAGGCTTTGAGAACTAAGCTGGAACTGGCTCATATCAAATCAGCAGACGAGCGTCTTCTAACTTGGATTCGGTTACACGCCAGTCCTTCTGCTGTGGCCATAGACCGCCCACTGAAGAGTATCGCCTCTGAACTCGGACTTGCGCATGAGACGCTATACCGAAGTCTGCGAAACCTCGAAGATCGGCAGTTAATCCGAAGAGACAGACAACAAATCGTTCTTACCCAGTGCGATTCGGTTTGACGGGCGAAGATTACAATTCATGAGTGATGTTGGCGTAGTGCTCAACAGCGACCAGCCAGTGCGGTGAACCCAGGAGAGCTCTCTAAGCTCGGCACCAATGGGTGATCGCTTCATGCGACGAAGCAGACTCTCAAATTTTTTACCACCATGACGCGTGTTACATGCATCAGCACTCCAAGATCATGAGAGTGCTGTTTCTATCCCGTACGAAAACCAATAAATCCTTAGCGTACGATTTTTTCCGAATTCTGCGTTCACCCCGTGTACATCGTTGATGATAACAAATTGACCATAATTTCTTGCCGTTACCATTATAAAAAATGAATTAACCAAGCGTTCAATCGGACTCGCCTTCGGCTCGCGAGCTTAACTATTTCGCGGCCCGATAGTCTCAGGTCGACAGTCCTTTTCAGCCCTTATGCTGGTAGCGAAGCTGGGAAGCGGCAGTTTTCAGGCAACCGATTAATCGGCTGGCGATTCGCTCGTCGATCATGGGGGACGCGACCATGTTCATCAGCAGTTGTGAATGGTTGGATTCAAAAGGCCCGGATAGTGTCCTGACCTGGTTTGGGGAGATCAAAGACTCCGGTAGCAGGGAGATGGCGAAACCGGAGTGAACCGCTGCTGCAACGTTCTCCAGGACCGGGCTGCTGAAGACCTGCTCGTGGAGAATGTCGGTTTTCTTCAGGCTGTCGAGAGAGAGATCGCGGACGATACAGTTATCTGAAAGCAGGGCTACCGGAATCGTTTCACGCTCTTCGAGCGGGCTGCTTATTGGTGCAACCCAGATCAGGCGCTCAGTCCAGAGGGTCTGTTCTTCAGGGATGTCCGGCTCTCCCGCGACGATGGCCAAGTCAAGTTGTCCTAGTTTGACTTGTCTGCGCAGATTACGGCTGCGGTCACAGACTATTCTTGCGTCCAGGTTGGGCAGCTCATGGGCCAATGCCGGCATAAAACTATGCAGAAAGTCCTGCGCATAATCGGTAGGGATGCCAAAGCGAAGCTTACCGGAAAGCTGCGGTTTGGTGATGGCCGAAAGTGTGGCCGCATTCAGCTTGAAAAACTGTTCCGCCATGAAGTCTTCAAAA